>DATJEJ010000025.1:0-25066 GCA_035496795.1 Candidatus Omnitrophota bacterium | reverse complement strand
CCCCGGTGCGGCCGCCGGCGAGCAGCGCGCCCTCGTGCGCGGCGGCGTCGATCCCCTCGGCCAGGCCGCTCACGATCGCCACGCCTTCGCGGGCGAGATCGCCCGCGAAGCAGCGGGCCATCTCCAGCCCGTCATGCTGGGCGCGGCGCGCGCCGACGATCGCGACGACGAGCCCGTCGTGATCCCACGCGCCGCGGAGAAACACCGGGTCGGGCGGATTCGAAAGATCGCGGAGCCGCTCGGGATAGCCGGGATCGCCGATCCGAACCGCACGATCCCCTCCCTCGATCCGCATGCGATGCCGCCGGCTCAGCGCGCGGAGCGAGGCTCCGGGTCGTTCCCCACCACGTCGAGCCACGAGAGGCCGTCGTCGTCCCCGGCCGCCTGGGCCAGGCCCGCGCGCTCCGCCGTGGCGCGGAGCGCGGGATCGGCGATCAACGCCGCGACCCGGTCGGCCGCCTGGTCGTCGCGCGCGTAGAGCCCGTCCAGGGCGAAGCGCCGCGCGCGTTCCGGAAGCGCGGCGAACGCGTCCGCCACCGAGTGCGCCGCGATGTCGGAGCGGGAGAGGGCCGCGAGCGCGTCCCACGCGGCGTCCCGCACCGTGCGGTTCGGATCGCGAAGGGTCGCGGTGA
This sequence comes from Candidatus Omnitrophota bacterium, assembly GCA_035496795.1. Lineage (GTDB taxonomy): Bacteria > Eisenbacteria > RBG-16-71-46 > SZUA-252 > SZUA-252 > DASQJL01. The sequence continues at coordinate 24,434 of DATJEJ010000025.1, read as the reverse complement.
GCGGCGCGGCGGACTCCGGCGCGCCCATGCGTCCCAGGGCGGCGGCGGCCGCCGCGCGCGTGTACCAGAGGCCGGAATCGAGCCGCTCCACGAGCGGCACGAGCACGACCTCGCCCAGCGAGGCGAGCGCGTGCGCGGCCTGGTCGCGCAGGAACCAGCTCTCCTGCTCGAGCGCGTCCAGCAGGACCTCGACGGCGTCGGGGGTCGGATCCTTGGCGAGCTGGCGAATCCAATCGATCTTCTCTTCGGGGTCTCGATGGCGAAGCTCTTCCCAGAGCCGCGCTACGTCCTTGGGAGCCATGGCCTCACTCCTTGCGCTTCGCGACGGTGTCGTCGCGTTCCCGTCCCTCGGGCGGCGTGGTGTCGCCGCCGGCGAGCATCGTCCAGATGATCTCGAGCAGATCCCGCGTGCCGGCGCCCGTGACGCCGGAAATCGACCCTCCCCAACGCGCTCCGTGGAGCGGAAACGGCGCCGGCTGCTCCGCCGTGGGCGCCGAAGGACTGAGATCCGACCGGCTCAGCACGACCACCGCCGGCTTCCGGGCGAGGTCCTCGTGATACGAGGAGAGCTCGTGCCGGAGCGCGGCCAGTTCGCGGGCCGGATCGGGCGAAAGACTGTCGACCAGAATCGCGAGCACGCGCGTCCGCCAGATGTGGCGGAGGAACTCGTGCCCCAAGCCCTTCCCTGCGTGCGCCCCTTCGATCAGGCCCGGCAGATCGGCCATCACGAAGCTGCGCTCCTCGCCGACGCGTACGAGCCCCAGGTGCGGCTCGAGCGTCGTGAACGGATAGTCGGCGATCTTCGGGCGCGCCGCGGTGACGCGCGCCAGAAGCGTCGACTTGCCGACGTTCGGAAACCCGACCAGCCCGACGTCCGCGATGAGTCGCAGCTCGAGGCGGAGCCGGCGCTCCTCGCCATCCCGACCGGGCTGCGCCTCCCGCGGCGCCTGCCGCGTGGGCGTCGCGAAGCGCGCGTTGCCGCGACCGCCGCGTCCGCCTCGCGCCGCGACGAACTCCGCGCCCGCCTCGACGAGGTCGGCGAGACGGTCCCCGGTCCCGTCGTCCACCACCAGCGTCCCCGCGGGCACCTCGACGATCAGGTCCTCGCCCGAGCGTCCCGACTTCTGGTTGCCGCTCCCGTGCGCGCCGTTCTGCGCCTCGAACCGCGTTCGCGACTGAAAATCCAGCAGCGTGCGCAGGTGCGGGTTCGCGCGCAGGATCACGCTGCCGCCGTGCCCGCCGTCCCCGCCGTCCGGTCCGCCCTTGGGCACGTACTTCTCGCGTCGAAAGCTGACCGAGCCGTTGCCGCCCCGGCCGGCGATCACCTCGATGCGGGCGCGATCCGCGAGCATCGCGTCCGGTCGTTTCCCTTAGTCCGCGTCGAGGGCCTGGATCACCGCGTCCGCCGCGGCCTGGGTCCCCACCGCCGAAGGATCGTTGCGATCGGGCTTCATGTCGTACGTCACGCGCCGGCCGTCCAGGATCACGCGCGCGATGGCCCGCTCCAGACGGTCGCCCGCCTCCTTCTCGCCCAGGTAGCGGAGCATCAGCATCCCGCTCAGGATCATGGCGAGCGGATTGACCTTGTCCTTCCCCGTGTACTTGGGCGCGCTGCCGTGCGTCGGCTCGAAGAGCGCCGCCTTGTCCCCGATGTTCGCCCCCGGCGCCACGCCGAGCCCCCCGACGAGTCCCGCGGCCAGGTCGGAGATGATGTCGCCGTAGAGATTGGGGAGCACGAGGACGTCGTAGGACTCGGGGACCTGCACGAGCTGCATGCACATGTTGTCGACGATGCGGTCGTTGAATTCGATGTCGGGAAATTCCTGGGCCACCCGGCGCGCCTCCTCGAGGAAGAGGCCGTCGGTGAACTTCATGATGTTCGCCTTGTGAACGGCGGTGACCTGCTTGCGGCCGTTCTTGCGCGCGTACTGGAAGGCGTGGCGCACGATCCGGGTCGATCCGTGCACGCTGATCGGCTTGATGGAGACGCCGGCATCCTCGTCGATGTCGCGATTCAGCTGCAGCTTCACCACGGCGCGCAGGGCCGCCTCGCCGGGCGTGCCCCGCTCGAACTCGATCCCGGCGTAGAGGTCCTCGGTGTTCTCGCGGATGATGACGATGTCCACGTTGTCGTACCGCGACCGCACGCCCGGATAGGTCTTGCAGGGGCGCTCGCACGCGTAGAGATCGAGCTCCTTCCGAAGCGCGACGTTCACGCTGCGGAACCCGGTCCCGACGGGTGTGGTGATCGGACCCTTGAGTCCGACGCCGTTCTTGCGAAGCGAGTCGAGCACGCGGGCCGGAAGCGGCGTGCCTTCCTTCTTGTGGACGTCGATGCCGGCGTCCTGGATGTCCCAATCGAATCGGACGCCGGTCGCCTCGAGCACCCGCCGCGTCGCCGCGGCCAGCTCGGGACCGGTCCCGTCCCCCGGAATCAGAGTCACGCGGTAAGCCATGCGCTCCCTCTTGCAAAAAGGTGGAGGTTCACGCCGAAACAGATTGTCGTTCTTTTACTTGCATCGAGGTGAACCGAACACAGCGGCGGCCGTCCGAGGGGGAATCGAGTGGCCGGGCGCGATACCGGCACGCTAGCACCGGGGCCCGGGCGCGTCAAAGGGAAACGGCTCAGGAATCGGAAGTTCCGCCCGCCTTGGGCTTCTTCTTGGCCTTCGAGCCGGCGTCGGTCTTCGGCTTGGGTTGATCTTTCGCGTGAGACGAATCGCCCGACTCCTTCTTCTTCTGTTCCTTATAGGAGTCGGAGCGGTAATCGGTGACGTAGAAGCCGGAGCCCTTGAAGATCATCCCCGCGCCGGTCCCGATCAGCCGGCGGACCTTGCTGCGGCACTTCGGGCACCGCTTCTTCGGCGGATCCGACATCGACTGGAACACCTCGAACCGGTGCCCGCACTTCTCACACTCGTATTCGTAGGTCGGCATCGAAGGCCCTTCCCTCCCGTGGGGTGGTTACATCCGCTCCAGCGCGGCGGCGATCCGGTCGAGCCCTTCCTCGAGATCCTTCTCGGAAACCGCGTACGAGATCCGGACGTGTCCCTCCATGCCGAACGCGGCGCCCGGCACGCAGACCACCTTCGCCTCGTCGATCAGGTAATCGCAGAGCTGCGCCGAGCTCGTGACCCCGTTCCGCGCGGCGGCGATCCGCTCCGAGAAATCGGGAAAGACGTAGAACGCCCCTTCCGGCGGAGCCAGGCGGACCCCTTTCATCCGGCCGATCCGCTCGACCGCCAGGTCGCGCCGCGCCTCGAAGCGCGCTTTCATCGCCTGGGCGGGAGCATCGTCGCCGGTGATCGCCTTGAGCGCGGCCTGCTGCGAGACCGAGGAGGGGTTCGACGTGGACTGCCCCTGGAGCCGCTCCATCGCCTCGGCGATCTCGGCCGGCGCCGCGGCGTAGCCGATCCGCCAGCCGGTCATGGCCCACGTCTTGGATACTCCGTTCACCAGCACGGTGCGCGCCCGCGCCTCCTCCCCGAACGAGGCGATCGACACGTGGCGCGCGCCGCCGTAGACGAGCCGCTCGTAGATCTCGTCGGAGACGACCATCAGGTCGCGCCTCCGGACGAGATCGGCGATCGCCTCGATCTCCTCCCGGGCGTACACCGCGCCCGAGGGATTGTTCGGGCTGTTCAGGATGAGCGCGCGGGATCGCGGCGTCGCGGCCCGGTCGAGATCCTCGGCGGATACCTTGAGGCCGCCCCGCGCCGGCGCGACGAACACCGGCTCGCCGCCGCAGAGGCGGACCATCTCCGGGAAGCTGACCCAGTAGGGAACGGGGATCAGCACCTCGTCTCCCGGCTCGAGCAGCGAAAAGAGCGCGTTCCAGATGGAGTGCTTCGCCCCGTTCGAGACCACGACCTCGCGCGGGCCGTAGGCCACGCCGTTGTCCTTCCGGAGCTTCTCCGCGATCGCGCTCCGCAGCGCGGGGACGCCTCCGACGTCGGTGTAGCGGTGGTGCCCCGCGCGGATCGCCTCCACGGCGGCATCCTGGATGTGGACCGGGGTATCGAAGTCGGGCTCGCCCGCGGCGAACGAGACCACGCGCTCGCCGCGCGCGCGAAGCTCGCGCGCGCGCGCCGAAAGGGCGAGCGTCTCCGAGGGCTTCAGGGCGCGCACGCGCGCGCTCACGCGGTGGCGCGCCGTGCCGGTCTCCGCCGTTTCGCCGCGGCTCATCGCTTCCCTCCCAGGGCCGCGAGCAGGCGCGACCGGACGCCCTCGGGAACGAACGGCGAGACGTCGCCGCCGTGTCGGGCGATCTCTTTCACCAGGCTCGAATTCACGAACGTGTAGGCCTCGCTCGGCATCAGGAACAGGGTCTCGATGTCCCCGCTCAGCCGCCGGTTCATCAGGGCCATCTGGAACTCGTACTCGAAATCGGAGACGAAGCGGAGCCCGCGAATGATGGTGCCGATGCCGCGCGCCTCGGCGTACTGGACGAGCAGCCCGGTGAACGGCTCCACCGTGAGGCGCGGCTCGCCGGGCACCGCTTCGCGGATCATGAGGACCCGCTCCTCCTGGCTGAAGAGCACCTTCTTCTCCGGACGTGCCGCCACCGCCACGGTCAGGCGGTCCACCAGGCGAAGCGCCCGCCGGATCAGGTCGACGTGGCCGTTCGTGACCGGGTCGAACGTTCCCGCGAAAATCGCGCTCTTCATACGCCTCCTTCCCTTCGGTAGATCGCGACCGTCGTGTCGCCGTAGGTCCGCTCCTTCCAGAGCGAGAGTCCCCCCGGCGCCGCGGCCGGGGCCGCGCGGGCGCGCTCGTGGATCACCAGCCCCTCCCCGGCGGCCCAGCCCCCCTCCGCGAGCGCCGCGAGCCATCTCGCTCCGGCCCCGCCCGCGTAGGGCGGGTCCAGGAAGACGATCTCCCAGGGCCCCGCCGCGTCCTCGGGCAGCTCCCCGCCGTCGAGGTCGGCGCGATGGACGCGCGCCTGGCCGGAGAGCCCGAGCCTGGCGAGCGTCTCGGTCAGCCTCCGCGCCGCCGCGGGATCCTTCTCGACGAAATCCGCCGAAGCCGCCCCTCGCGAGAGCGCCTCGATCCCGAGCGCGCCCGTCCCCGCGTAGAGGTCGAGGACGCGCGCGCCGGGGACCCGATCCGGCCCCAGGAGGTCGAAGATCGCCTCGCGGGTCCGCTCCGACGTCGGTCGCACGCCGCGGTCGGGCACGGCGATCCGCCGTCCCCGGAGCGCTCCGCCGACGACGCGAATCAGCCCCACAGCGCCCGCGCGCCCGTGGCCCCCGCACCCGGGGCCCGCGCGCTCAGGTCCACGTCGGGTCGGGCCGGCAGAGGGCCGCCACCCGCTCGGCCACGTCGTCGGGCGTGAGCCCGTCGGTGTCGATCACCGCGTCGGCCGCTCCCTCGTAGAGCGGCGCGCGCTCCCGGAGGAGCCGCTCCAGGGCTTCGGGGGCATCTCCGGCCAGGAGCGGCCGCTCCGCGATGCCGCCGCTTCCCAGACGGGCCAGCGCGCGCGCGTGGCTGACCTTGAGCCACACCACGAACGCCCGCGCGCGGAGCAGCGCGCGCGTCTCCGGCGCCGTCACGAGGCCGCCGCCGCAGGCCAGGATCACGCCCGGCCTCCGGCCCGCCAGCGCGCGCTCCAGAGCCTCGCGCTCCAGCGCGCGGAAGGCCTCCTCTTCCCCCGCTTCGAAGAAGGAGGCGGCGCTCCGGCCGCTCGCGGCCACGATCGCGGCGTCCAGATCCACCCAGGGGAATCCGAGCCGCGCGGCCGCGAGGGGCGCCACCGTGGTCTTGCCCGCTCCCGAAACACCGATCAAGGCCACGTTGAGGCCCAGGGCTCCTCCCGGATTGGACGCCATGAAAAACGGGGCCTTCCGAGGAAGGCCCCGCAGTATACCGGCGTCCCGCCGCGCGCGGAAGAGGCGCGGATCGGCTACTTCGTCGAAGCGGTCTGGTCGCCCAGGATCTTGGGCGTCACGAAGATCAGGAGCTCGCGCTTGGCGTTCGTCGTGGACGACGAGCGGAACAGGTTTCCGAGGAGCGGGATGTCCATCAGGATCGGGATCCCGCGCTTGGTCGTGCTCTCGTTGGAGCGGATGAGGCCGCCGATCACCGCCGTCTCGCCGTCGTTCACCATCACGCGGGTGTCGGCCATCGTCGTGTTGATGATGATCCCGCCCTGCACGGTCGCCTGCGCCGCCAGGTCGGAGACCTCGGGATGGACGTCCATCGTGATCTTGTTCCCGACGTTGATGTGCGGCGTCACGTTCAGCTTGATGCCGATCGTCGTCATCTGCGTCACGGCGTTGCCGGCGAAGTCCTGCACGATGAGCGGAATCTGCTTGCCGACCACGACCGAGGCCTCGCGGTTGTTCACCGTCGTGATGCGCGGGTTCGAGATGATGTTCGCCTTGTTCTGCGTCTCCAGCGCCTGGAGCGTCGCGTCGATCGAGCCGAACGGCTTGATCGTGCCGACCTTCATCACGCCCGCGGGACTGGTCACGTCGGCCGCGTTCACGTCGAAGTTCTCGGAGACCCCGGCGTCGCCCAGGTCGACGTTATGCAGCCCCCACCGCACGCCCAGGTCGCGCGTCGCGGAGACGTCCACGTCCACGAGCCGGGCCACGATCTCCACCTGCGGCGTCCGCGTGTCCAGGCTGCGCACCATCCCCTCGCACTGGTCCAGCCGCTCGGTGATGTCGGTCACGAGGAGCGCGTTGGTCCGCTTGTCCACCTCGATGTGGCCGCGCTTGGTCAGCGTCTTCTCGACCGCCTTGGCCATCTCCTCGGAGTTGGCGTAGCTGATCGGGAGGATGCGCGTCTCGAGCGGCAGGAGCTCCTCCTGGGCCCGCTCGGCGGTGCGGCGATCCATCTCCTCCTTGCGGAGGGTCTCGAGGTTGGAGACGACGATCGTCTGTCCCTTCTCCACCATGCCCAGCCCCTGGGCGCGGAGCAGGATGTCGAGCGCGTGGCGCCACGGCACGTTCCGGAGCCGCATCGTCACCTGCCCCTTCACTTCCTTGCTCGCGACGATGTTCTTGCCGCTGAACTCGGAGAGGCTGCGGAGCACCGTGTTCACGTCGGCGCCCTGCACGTCCAGCGACATCCGGCGGCCGGTGGTTTCCGTGCGGTCCGGGGCGTCGCCGTCGTAGTCGCCGCCGGTGATGACCGGCTCCTGGGCCGGGCGCTCCACGGCGAGGACGAGATTGTTCCCGAGCTGGCTCACCCCGTAGGACGAGGGGGTCGCCAGATCGATCACCACGCGGGTGCCGGTCTCCTGGCCCCAGCCCATCTCGGTCGCGCGGACGTTCTTGATCGGCGTGTTGTCGCGGCCGGCCCACGTGCGCTCCGTGAACGCGAGCGTGGTGCCCGGGCAGTCGAGGACGATCCGGTCGGGCGACTCGAGGGTGAAGTCGTGATAGTTCACCGGCGCGTCCGCTTCCACGACGACCTGCGTGCCCTCGGCTCCATCCTTCAGCGAGATGCTCTTGATCGTGGTCCCGAACGCCGGGACGGCACCCAGGAGAAGTAGCGCCGTGAGCGCTGCCCACGCGCTCTTCCGGCGACCCGAGCGGGAACCGCTAGTTTCGAGTCGCATTCTGGTCACCCTCTTTCGGTTGCAGTTTGATCGACATCGACTGGGATTCCCCGAAGGCGTTCTGAACGATCTGCAGCTCCGTCTTCGAGATTCCCGAGATATATCCGTTCACGACCGGGTCGCCGACGCGGAGCACGTAGCCCCGTCCGCGGCTGTCCTCGACGAGCGCGAACTTGTCCGCCGCGCCCCACATGATCCCCACCAGGTGGATGTCCCCCACGTCGACGAGGGCGCCGTCGCCCGAACCCTGGAACTTGCCGTCGAGCAGCGACTGGAACGGATCGCGCCGCCCGTCGCCCGTGTAGGTGTATTGCTCACGCTGGAAGAGCACGCTCGCGTCGAGCGACTTCGGCGTTTCGATGGCCGGCGCGCCGACGGCCACGGCGCCCGGGGCGCCCGGCACCGCCGGAACGGCCGGAGCGGGAAGCGCGGTCGCGCCCGGGGCCAGAGGCGCGGTCGCGGCCGGATTCGCCGTCGCCGCGCTGCCCACCGGAGGCGGCGCCGCGGCCGAGGCCGCCGCCGCCGCGGTGGCCGCGGGACTCGTCGCGTGCCAGGTCATGGCCGGCGTGAGGGGGCCATAGGTGTCCGGCGCCACTTCCACGACCTTCGGCGGCGCGGGAACCGGGCGCGCGGGCACGGCACGCACCGGAGCCTGGGCCGCGGGCGACGTCGCCGCCGTCGGCAAGGTCGGCGGCGCCAACGGGCGCAACGCGAAGAAGGCCGCGCCGCCCAGGAGGACGGCGACCAGAGCCAGGACCAGAATCCCCAGTCGGCTCTGGAAGAACTTACTTCGTGGCAGCGCCAGGCTTGGCAGGTTCATGAGGAGTCCCCTCGGCCAACGTGTAGGCGGTCGCGATGAAATCGGCCTGAACGGTGTCGTCGACGTCGCCCTTGTCGAATCCATGGAGCTTGAGCTGCGAAACGTTCACGAGCCGTGAAAGCTCGGCGATCTCGCTGAAGAAGGTGCCGGCGTGATGGAAGCCGCCGGTCACCGTGACCTGCACGGGATTCTCGGTGAAGTAGGTCTGCTTCTGCGGCTCGCCCGGCTTGAAGAGCACGAACTTGACGCCGGCCTCCTGGCCCGCGAGCGTGACCTTGCGGAGCAGGCTCGCGACTTCCTTCTGGCTCGGCAGGAGCTCCTGCGCGATCGCCCATCGCTGGTTCAGGAGCGCGAACTCCTTCTTCAGCTCCGGGAGCCGGTTCACCAGCTGCTGCGCCTTGGACAGCTCGTTGGCCTTCTGCGTGTACTCGGCCTTGAGCGTTCCGATCTGGCGCGAGCGGGCCTTGTAGTTGAACGGCACGAAGTCCGCGAAGACGTACAGATACACGAGCGCGGCCGTGCCCAGCCCCACCAGGAGCATCTTCTGCGTCTTCGGATCTTTCAGGTCCAATGCCATCGCGTCGCTCCTCGCGGGCTTACAGCGTCATCGACGCCGTGATCTTGAACTTCACCACGCTGCGCTGGTCGATCGTGCCCTTCTCGGCCACGACCAGGTCGACGTTCCCGTAGAGGGGCGACGCCTCCATGCGCGACATGAAGTCGGCCACGAGCAGGTTCGAGAAGGTGACGCCCTCGACCTGCACCGTGTTGGGTCCCGTCTCCTCGTAGGTCGTCAGCCAGAGGTGGTCGGGGACGCACTTCGACAGCTCGTCCACGAGCCGGACGCGCCAGAGCCGCGTCTTGTCCAGCTCGGTGATGACGTTCAGGCGGCGCGTCAGCTCCTCGCGCTTCGTCGTCAGCTCCGAGATCATCTGGAGCTGCGGACGGAGCTTGTCGGCCTCGGCGGTGGCGCGGGCGATGTCGGACTTGAGCCGGCTCACCTGCATCGCCTGCACGACGGAGAACGCGGTGAAGAGCGCGGCGACCAGGAGCAGGACGAGCACCGGCATGACGGCGCCCACCTTCGGGAACTGGAAGCTCCGCCGGACCTGTCGCTCGTCCTTGGGCAGCAGATTGATGCGGATCATGAGCGTCCCCCTATCGCAGCGCGAGGCCGATCGCCACGGTGAGCACGGGGCCCACGCCGTCGGGCGAGTCGCCGTCGAAGAGACCGGGATCCACGAGCAGCCGCTGGAGCGGATTCACGATCTCCACCGGGACCTGATGGCGCGAGTTCAGGAACTCGGCCAGGCCCGGCACCCGGGCGCTCCCGCCCGAGATCAGGATCCGGTCGACGCGATCGGCGTCGCCGGCGGAGCGGAGATAGGCGACGGCGCGGTCGATCTGGACCGAGAGATCCTCGCAGGTCGCCTGCACGATGGACGCGACGTCGATCGCGCCCTCGCCGCGGCCGCGCAAGGCGCTCAGCGCCTCCGCCTGGCTCACGTTGTACTTGCGCTGGATCCCCTCGACGAACGAGTTCGCGCCCACCGAGAGGTCCTTCGTGAAGTGGGGCGTCTGGTTCCGCACGATGTTCAGGTTGGTGATCTCGGCCCCGATGTTGATCAGCGCGACGGTCTCGTCGGCGTGGAGCTCGTAGTTGGCCTCGATGGCGTTCTGGATCGCGAACGAGTCCACGTCGATGATCGAGGGCGTGAGGCCGGCCTCCTTGATGATCTCGGCGTGGTTGGCGATCATGTCCTTCTTGGCGGCGACCAGCAGCACCTGCATCTTCTTCTCGTCGACGTTGGGATTGATGATCTGGAAGTCGAGCGAGACGTCGTTGATGTCGTAGGGGACGTGCTGCTCCGCCTCCCACTGGATCGCCTCCTTGGCGTCCTCCTCGCTCAGACGGTCCATCAGGATCTTCTTCACGATGACGGCGCGTCCGGAGACCGCGGTCACGACGTTCTTGTTCTTGATCTGGCGGGATTCGATGAGATTGGTGATCGCCTCGTGCACCATCTGGCGGTCCATGATCTCGCCATCCACGATCGCTTCGCTGAGCGGCTCGGAGATGCCGTAGTTCACCAGGCGGTCGCCGCCGCGGTCCTGCACGATCTCGGCCACCTTGATCGAGCTCGATCCGATGTCGAGACCCACCGTGCTCTTCTTCCTGCCGAACATGTCGTGCTCCGCGATGTGGTGGGATGTGGCGATCCCGCACCCGACTGCGGGAAGAGCCGTGGCTGCTATCGAGCAACTTCCATGCCACGACGTCCCGCACCCGCAATGTAAGCCATTTGAAGCGAATCGTTTACGCGGCCCTGCCTGGTGCGCCGCGCTCTGCATCGAGCCCCCCGCCGCGCCGTGCAATCCGCACGTCCGGAGACTCCTTGTTCGGCCGAATCGCGAGCCGGCCCGACTTCATCCGGCGCCGAACCGGCGCGTTTGACCCGCCGGCGAAGCGTCTGCTACGTTGCGCCGCATGCCCCGGACCGCCCTCGGCGCCGCATGGGTCGCCGCCCTTCTGGCGCTCTGGGTATACGTCCAGACCCTGTCGCCCACCGTCGCGTGGGTGAACCAGGGCGAGGACTCCGGCGATCTCCTCGCCGCGGCCGCCACCCTGGGCATCGCGCACCCGACCGGCTACCCGCTCTTCGTGCTGCTCGGACGCGTCGCGTCCCTGGTTCCCTTCGGCGCGACCGCCTTCCGCATCAACCTCGTCGCCGCCCTCGCGGGCGCGGCGAGCGTCTTCTTCCTGGCGCTCCTCGTGCTCGAGCTGGCGTCGCCGCGTCGCGAGCCCGGAGCGAGCGAATCCCCCGTCGATCCCGGCGTTCCGCGCCCCGGAGCGTCCGGCATCCCGGCCCTGGTCGCGGCTTTCGCCGCCGCCCTCGCCTACGCCTTTTCGCGCGGCGCCTGGAGCCAGAGCGTTCTCGCCGAGGTCTACACGCTGAACGCGGCGTTCCTCGGCGCGATCCTCTGGGCCGCGGCCCGGGCGGACCGTACCGGCAGCGCGCGCCATCTCGCGCTCGCCGCCTTCCTGCTCGGCCTGGGACTGACGAACCACCTCTTGCTGCTGGCGGCGGGGGCCGCGGTGTTCGTCGCCGCGGTCCGTCTCGCCTCACGCCGGAGCATCGGCCCCTTCGGGATCGTTCTTTCGCTTCTTCTCTTCGTGTGGGGGGCCACCCTGGTCCTCTACCTGCCGATCCGGGCCCTTCGCGTTCCCGAGTTCTCCTGGGGGGCGCCGAACACGCCCGAGCGGCTCTGGTGGGTGCTGAGCGGCGCGCAGTACCGAAACCACTTCTTCGGCCGCGGCCCGGCCGCGATCGCCGGGCACCTGGTCCCGGGCCGCTGGCTCCTGGACTTCGGGTGGGCGCTTCCGGCGCTGGCGGCCGGTCTGGCGGCGGCCGCCTGGGCGCGGTGCCGGGGGCTGTGGCCGGTTCTGGCCACCGGGGCCGCGTCGCTGGCGCTGCTTTCCGTCTATTCGATCCCGGACGACGTCGGATACTGGATGCCCGTGTTCTACGTCACCTGCGCCCTGGCGGGCGCGGGGTGGGCCCTGGCCGCGGCCCATGTGCGGGGCTCGCCGCTGTTCCGCCGGGTCGCCGGCCTTGCACTGGTCTCGATCGTTCTCTTCCAGGCGGTTCATAACTACGCCGCGGTGGACGCCTCGGGCGACGTGCGCCCCTGGGTGTGGGCGCACCGGAACCTCGAGGCGGTCGAGCCGAACGCGCTCGTCGTGAGCGAATATGACGGGCGCACCTTCGCGCTCTGGTTCTATGAGGCGACCGAGTTCCGGAAGACCCATCCCCAGCTCGCCGTGGTCTACAAATACCTGCTCGTCTGGCCCTGGTATCAGCGCCACCTGGCGCGCGTCTACCCGACGCTCGCCGTTCCGCCCTATCCGGGGACGATGGACGCGATGATGAACCGCCTGATCGCGAGGAACATCCGGAAGCGGCCGGTCTACCTGGTGCGCCGCGACCCGGCGCTGCTCTCGATCTTCACGCTGGAGCCGGCCGGCTACCCTCCGGATCCCCTGTACAAGGTGGCCCTCGCCGCCGGGGTGGATTCGAGCGATGCGGTGCCCGGCGCGACATCGCCGCGCGCGCCCGCCGCGACACGGCCGCGAGGGACGCGGTGAGCCGTCTCTCCCCGCGCGCCGGCCGGGCGCTCCTCGCGCTGCTTCTCGTCGGGATCGCGGCCTTCCACGTGGGACGGGTCCTGCGCGCGGAGCGCGCGATCACCGGCGGCGAGATCTGCCTCCCGCTCGACGACAGCTTCATCTATCTCCAGTACGCGCGCGCGATCGCCGAGGGGCATCCCTTCGTCTACACGCCGGGAAACGCGCCGACGACGGGAGCCACGAGCCTCGCCTGGCCGCTGCTCCTCGCGCCGCCGCATCTCATGCACCTGGACCCGGCCCTCTGCATCGCGTGGGCGCTGGGACTGGGGATCGTGGGCTACGCGCTGAGCGCGCTGCTCCTCGCGAGGATCGGCACGCGGCTGGGCGGCGGCGTCGGCGGCGGCCTCGCGGTGCTCCTCTTCGTGATGAGTCCGTTCCTCCTCTGGGGCTACCTGAGCGGGATGGAGATCGCGCTCTATGGCACCGTCCTCCTCGCCTCGTTCCTGGCCTACCTGCGGGAACGCGACGCGGCGCGGTTTCCATCGCTGCGCTGGTGGCTCTTCGCCCTCGCCGTCGCGCGTCCGGAGGGCGCCGTGCTCGCGGGCGTCTTCGGGCTCCTCATGATCGTCGACCGGCGGCGGGCGGCGCGGCGCGCCGGGGCCGGCGGGTCGGGGCTCGCCTGGAGCGCGCTCCTCCCCTTCGCGGCCGCCGCGCTGCCGTTCGTCATCACGCTCCTCATCTCCGGCTCCTTCGAGGGAACGAGCGCCCAGGCCAAGTCGATCCTGGCGGAGCCCTATCGCGAGACCCGCCTCGAGTACCTGCGCGGCACGCCGAAGGTCTGGCTCTCGATCGGGAAGGTCTACCTGGGCATGATGCAGCTGGAGGACGGCGTGCGCCTTCTCGCGCCGCTCGCGCTCGTGAACGGAATCGGGGTCGCCCTCTTCCTGACCCTCGCGTTCCTTCCGCGCCGCCGGCCCTGGACCTCCGGGCTGGCGCTCCTCCCGCTGCTCGCCGCGGGGATCGTGATCCAGTCGCTCCCCGTCTACTGGTACGTCCACCTCTACCGCTACCTCCAGGGGGTCTATCCCCTCTTCCTGCTCCTGGCAGCCGCCGGGTGGGGGCGGCTCGCCACGCTCGCGTGGGACCGGCTGCCCCGCGCCGCCGGCGCTCCGGCCGCGGCGCTCCTCGCGATCGCGCCGCTCGTCGTCTGGGCCCCGCGCCTCCTCCCCGAGCAGGAGCGCATCATCCAGTTCTACGGGCACAACTGCGAGAACATCCTCCACCAGCAGGTCGCGATCGGCCGCTGGGTCGATCGAAGCCTGCCCCCCGGCGCGATCCTGGGACTGAACGACGCGGGCGCGATCGCCTACTACGGCCGGCGCCACACCGTGGATCTGATCGGGCTCACCTCGGCGGGCTATGCGCGCGTCTACCGCTCCGGGCTGGGCTGCCTCTTCGAGCACGTGCGGCGTGAGCCGCCGTCGCGGCTTCCGACCTACTTCGCGATCTATCCGGGATGGTTCCCGTACTGGCGGGAGAGCGGCATCCTCGGCCCCGAGTCCTTCCGCGCGCACCTCGGCTTCAACACCATCTGCGGCGGCCCCGACATGATGGTCTACCCCGCCTCGTGGGTGGACGCGGCCGCAACCGACCGGCCGCTCGCCTCGGACTCCACGCTGGCCGGAAAGCGGATCGTCGATTCCCTGGACCTCGCCTGGCTGGACGACGAGCGCCGCCACGAGTGGCGGGCGGATCCCGAGGCGAAGGATGTGCTCCGCCTGTACTCGTTCGCCGATCGACCGACCCGCCCCGTGGCCGACGGAGGACGGATCGTCTACGGCTCGCAGCGCTTCCGCGCCGCGGTGGCGCCCGGGCGCGACCTCACGCTGATCCTGCGCACGGACGCGTGGTATCCGAGCCGGGTCCGCGTGCTGGTGGACGGAAAGGACGCCGGGCGGTGGTCCATCGCGCGCTCGGACACGACGTGGGTCGAGCCCGCGTTCACGATTCCGGGAGGACTGCTCACCCGTCCGCGCCCCGAATTCGCCCTGAAACGCGAAGGCGCCGCCCCGGGGGCGGCGCCGGGGAGCGAGGCGGGAAACCTCGCTCCATTCCATATCTGGCTGGCGCAGTAGGCGGCACGCCTCAGCGGCGCGCCGCCGCGTCTGCCGTTACTGGTCGATCCAGGACGAGACTTCGTAGCGCGTGAGCGTGTTCAGCTGGCTGATCATCGCGCTCGAGTAGAGAAGCTTGATGTTACCGTTCAGGTTCGAGTCGTTGTTCACCGACCCCTGAACCATGAGCGCGCCCACGATCTGCTTGGCTGTACCGCCGCCCGTCACCGACACGTCCTGCAGGCAGAGCACCACGCCGTTCCAGTTGAACGTACCGCTTAGCGTGAAATCGCCGTCGATCACGAGGACGCCCGCGCCGCTCGCGTTGCCCGAGATGTGCAGGTCGCCCGCGACGTGGACGATCTTCAAGGTCGGCGGGCTGGTGGCCACCGATCCCCAGGTGGACGTGTTCGGGTTGGTCTGATTGCCGCTCAGGGTGATGTCCGCCATGGAGCTCCACTCCGACGCCATGGCCTGCAGATCCAGGTTCACGCCCGAGGACTGGACGCTGGGATCGGCCCCGGAGCCTTCGACGTTGTCGTCCTGCTGGCCGTTCAGCTGGGAGGAGATCGCATTCGGATCGTTGGGCGTCGAAATGCCGGGAAGGGGCGCGGCGCCGCCCACGGTATCGTAGGGCGCCGTGTAGTTGTGGTCGTGTCCGTCGATGTAGAACGCGTTGCCGTTGAAGGTCATCTGCCCTTCGGTGTAGACCGATCCCGGCACCGGCGGGAGCGGCCACTTCACCGCCTCCACCGTCACGATCTTCTGCCCCGTTCCACGCCGCCCCGCGCTCGTGATGATGAGCTTGGGGATGCCGCGAACCAGGTTCTCCTGGGGCGGGGTCAGCGGGTTGTTGTCGTGGTCGCCGAACAGGACGATCTGGTTCGCGCCGTTCAGCTTGTAGCGCACCTTGACCCACGGGTAGTCGAGCTTGTCCGAGAGCGCTATGCCGCTGTTCTGCTTGGAGCTCTTCTCCGGATAGTGCTCGCTGGATTCGTCGACCGCGGCGTCGAGGTCGTTGTCGAGCCCGTCGCTCGTGGTGGCGTTGTACTGGGGGTCGAGACCCGAATTGCCGGGGTCGGTGATGACGTAGACGCCCCAGCCGGGGTGATAGTTGGGCGGCATTTCGTTCGGAAACCCGAGATACGTCGTCGCCGGCGTCACGTTCGGATTCGACATGCGCGCCAGGACCTCCGAGATCCCCGCCTCGGCGTTGGAGAACGCCTGCGTCGACGTGAGCTGGTTTCCCGCCACCTGCTTGTCACCCCTGGTCACGGCGACGTACGAGACGCCGAGCGACGTCAGGAGGAACAGCACGAGGAGCGCGATGATCAGCGTGTTGCCGGCCTCCGGATTCGGGAGACCCCGTTTCGACGCGACGATGCCGTTCATGGTCCGATCCCCTTCCGTCCGCCGTCCCTGGCCTAGCGCTCGCGCCACCAGGCGAGCGTGTATCGGTTCACGTTGAGCGCCGCATTGATGGCTTCACTGGAGTACCAGATGCGCCCCGAGCCGCTGAAGCTGGACGCGTTGACCAGCGTCCCCTGATAGATCACCGCACCGATGATGCGGGCCACGTCGGCGGGGCCACCGCCGGTCATGGTCAGATCACCGCTGCAGACCACGATGCCCTTGTACTGACACCCGCCGCCCATCGCGAGGTTGCCGTTCACCATGAGAATGCCGCCGCCCGTCCAGGTCCCGTTGATCGCCAGGTTCCCGTTCACGACGGTCACTTTAGGATTGGAATACGAGCCGTACGACGGCGAGCTGGATCCGAACGTGAGCGGACCGGTGAGCGAGTAGTCGGCCATCCCGGAGAGCTGGGTCCAGATCTGGTTGAAATCATAAGTGTAGGGCGAATGCTCCACGCTGTTGTCCCCGCCCTCGCCGCTCACGTTGTCCTGCTGGTTCGTCGTCAGTGTCGCGTCGCTCATCGGCCCCTCGGTGAGCACCGCGGGGGCCGGCGCCGCGCCGGGGATCGTGTCGTTCGGCGGGGCGGCGTAGTGATCGTGACCGTCAATCAGGAACGCGTTGCCGTTGAAATTCATGTGACCGCCCGCCCACAGCGGTCCCTTGGCCGAGATGATCGGAAAGCGCACCGCCTCGGCCTCGAGGGTCTTCGCCGCGTTGCCGCGGCGTCCGGCGGCCGTGATGCGGAGCACCGGGGCGCCGTTCACGAGGTTCTCGACCGGAGGCGTCGTCGGGTCGTCATCGCCGTCGCCGAAGCGCACGAGCTGGTTCCCCTGCAGCTTGTACTCCACGCGCACGTAGGGATAGACCAGCGCGTTCGCGTTCACCGTCTGCTTGGTCAGCACCTCCGGGTAGGCCTCGCCCGATTCGTCCACGAAGCCGTCGCCGTCGTTGTCCAACCCGTCCGACGCCAGCGCCGCGCGGTTGGGATCGAGAAGGCTGGCCCCGCTCGTGAGGACGATGTACTTGCCCCAGCCGGCGTACGGAAGCCCCGGAGGGCCGACGTAGTTGAGCGATTCGGCCGGAAAGGCCATGCGATGGAGTCCCTCCGCGATGCCCGCTTCCGCGGCGTACATCGCCTGGCTCGCCGTCATCGTGTTCCCCGCGATCTGCTTCTCCGACTTGGTCACCGCCACGTAGGCGACGCCCGCCGAAGTCAGGACCATGAGCACGAGGAGCGCGATGACCAGCGCGTTCCCCGACTCGGAGCGGGGCGCGACCGTTCCTCCCTGGATCGGATCGAGCACGAGGGTCTCCTTCTCCGTCACGGAAGCACCGTGGACGCATAGGGGTTCAGGTAGATGACCAGGTCGCCCGTGCTCGTGCTGGTCGCGGTGCCGGCGACGATGTCGGCCAGGGGATCGGTGTCCGGGTAGTCCTGCGAGCACTCCAGCTTGCCGATCGCGAGCGCGTTCACCGCTCCGCCCGCGTTGGCGTCGGCCCAGGAGTACACGTTGGGGATGATCGCTCCGCTGGCGGCGCTGGCGTCGCAGAAGAAGGCCTGGATGGCGGGCGGCGTTCCTCCGCCCGCGCCCGCGGTGCCGACCACGATATCGTTGCTCACGTTGCCCCAGTCCAGCCGGCCCACCGCCAGGGACAGCGCCGGTCCGGGCGTCGCCTGCTCGTCCTGGCGCGTGAGCGCGCCGGCCATCGTGCCGTTGTTGTGCCAGAACTCGATCTTGCCCGTGTTGATGCCGTTCTTGACGGCCGTCACCACGTCCGGATAGGAATCCGCGTCCATGCGGTTCGTCGTGATCGCGTAGACGGCCCCGCCGACGGCCACGGTATAGACCGTCGTGAAGCGGACGATCGAGAGGGCGTTGTTGTAATAGATGTCGACGTTCCCCTGCGTGTCGGCGGTGTTCGTCTTGGTGCCGGCCACGATGTCGGGATAGCCGTCCAGGTTCATGTCACGGATCGAGAGGCTTCGCACCTCTCCGCTCGCCGTGTAGACGTCGAGCGACGAGCTGTGCGTGAACGTCCCGTCGCCGGCGCCCCACCAGACCTCGACCTTGCCCAGGTTGGAGCCGGTCTTGGTGCCGATGACGACGTCAATCCGTCCGTCGCTGTTCAGGTCGCCCAGCGCGAGCCCCTTCACTTCGCCCGTGCCCGGGTTGTCGTAGAACTGGGAGTTCGGCGTGACCGGGCTCGACGTCGTCCCCACCCGCCCGCGAACCTGTCCGGTCTGGCCGAAGCACTGGTTCAGCCACACCTGGAAGCGCCCCACGTTGGTGCCGGTGAGCACGCCGGAGACCACGTCCCGGGTGTTGTTCCCCGAGCCGTCGAGGTCGGCGGCGGCGAGCGCCTGGATGTCGTAGCTCGCGTTGCCCAGGTAGCTCTCCGTGGCCTGGTAGTAGACGTTGCCGGTATAGCGTCCCGGCTGCCCGTTCCACCACACGCGGATGTTCGCCGTTCCGCTCGCACGGGTTCCGACGATGATGTCCAGGTCGTGCTGATCGTTCTGGGTGGTCGCCGAGCCCTCGAGCCGGTCGTATTCGTCCAGATCGGCCAGCGCCAGCGAGAGCACGCGGTCGGTCGGGATGTGGATCGGCGGCTGGCTGGGCGGAAGACCCGTGCCGGTGCCGGTCCCCGTGCCGGATCCGCTGCCGCTCCCCGAGCCGGAGCCGCTGCCCGAACCGGAGCCGGTGCCGGTGCCGTAGCCGGTGCCGCCCGTAGCGCCCGTGCCGCCGGTGTTGGCGGGGGCGTAGGCCAGATTCGCCTGCGCGAGGAACGGGAAGTTGCGGGGCTCGACCGAGGTGCCGATGCTCACGCGGTCGTACCCGCCGGTCTGCACGTTCTTCTGCTTCGTCTCCGTCACCATGTTCACGAGCACGGTCTTCACCGCGCTCGACGTGCCGGGGCCGGGCGGAATGCCCAGGTCGGTGTTGGCCACGGTCTTCCCGTAGAAGACGCCCGCGGCGTCGTTCGACGTGCCCGCCTTGAGCTCCAGCGCCACGCCGCCGTTGTCCCGGTAGGAGAAGAGAGGGACGTTCTTGGCGGTGACGTTGTCCGCCGAGCGCTGGGTCAGGCCGTAGGCCACGATCTCGCCCTGACCGGAGACCGGCGTGGCGAGCGAATCGGCCGCGGTGCCCACCTTGCGGCGGAGCACGAAGTCGTAGGGGTTCGGGCTGGACGCCACGAGCGGATCGCTCGAGCTGGGATCCAGGAAGTAGGTGATCACCTCGCCCACGTCGATCTGCCGGTTGCCGTTCACGTCGAGCGCGAACGTCACCCGGTACTGGGAGCCCACCACGATCGAGGGCTGCACCGAGGGATTGATGCCGTACCCCGCCGAGCGCAGCTCGCGCGCGATCAGATCCACGCCGCTGCGCGCGTTCTGGTTCGCCTCCGCCAGCTCGAGCCCGACCTGCTGGGAGCGTTCGCCGCGGACATAGACCTGATAGATCGATCCCATCACCAGCGCGAACAGCAGCACGGCGATCGTGATCTCGACGAGGGTGAAGCCTGCGTCCGCCTGGTCTCGTTTGTGGTTCACGGTATCACCTCGGGTGCGGGGCTCCCTGCCCGGTCAACGGGTCACGTAGCTGGTCAGGACCGTGCTCTGAGCGCCCTGGCTGTTGATCCAGCCCGACGTGACCTGGATGCGCTTGCATCCCGCCATGGGGATGGAGTCCGTCACGACCCAGGTACGCGTGAAGACGGAGGTCGTGTCCGTGAAGGTTCCGGACGTGAGATTCTGGTACGGAGTGCCGCGAAGCTGCTCCATCTTGATCTGGGCCGCCATGAGCGAGCTGGTGATGACGCGGCTCTGGGTGACGCCCTTCGTTCCGGCCGGGATCATCGACGCGACCGCGAGGATGCCGACCGCCAGGAACGTCAATGCGAAGAGCACCTCGATCAAGCTGAAGCCGGGCGCGGCGCCGGCGCGGACGGGGCGGCCGCTCACTGGACCGTCACCATCCCGGTGGGCCGAACGACGGAGAGGGACCGGCTGTACCCCTCGGGATTCGAGTAGATGACGCTCCCCGAAACGCTGGCACTCCCGTTGGGCACGAACAGGACCGTGTCCGACGGGAACGGATTCGTGGAGGAATTGGTCACCGTGATCCAGTTCGCCATGGCCGACGTCTCTCCGAACTTCTCGGGACCGTCCTGGACTCCGTTGTTGTTGTCGTCGTCCCACCATTTGAGCTTCCGATCCGTCGCGTCCCAGTAGAGGACGTAGTTGTTGTTCTCCGTGATCGCGCGCTGCCGCACCACCCGCATCGTGGTCGCGAACTGCTGCACTTCGCCGTTCATCTCCACGGAGCGCAGGAACTTGTTGATGCCTGGAATCGCGATCGCCGACACGATGCCGAAGATCACGAGCACGATCGCCAGCTCGACCAGCGTGAAGCCGGCGCCGGCGTCGCGCGCGGCAGGGGCCGCAAGGCCGCCTTTCATCGTCCGTTCCTCCTTGGAATGCGTGTCGTGCCGGTGCTCAACAACGCAACGACCATGCCAGCGCTCAAACCGCGTTCCGACCGTCGTATGGCCGGCGCTTCGAGGCTCGATCCGGCGGATTTGCCCCGCCGCTGGCGCGATCGAGCCATGACCGCGCGACGACGCCGGGCGCGCCTTCCGTGCAATCCGCACGCGTCTCAGGGGAGGAGCGAGCGGTACCAGCGGAAGAGCGCGTCCCCGTAGAGAAGGAGCGCCACGGCCGAGGGCGCGAGGAAGGTCCCGAACGGAATGGCGCTTCGCTTGTCGCCTTTCCCGCGCGCGATCAGGAGCACCCCGAACAACGATCCGGCGAACGACGCCAGGAAGATCGCGCCGAACACCCCGCCCGCGCCCAGGAACGCGCCCATCATCGCCGCGAGCTTCACGTCGCCGCCGCCCATGCCGGGCACTCCGGTCGCGCGCTCATAGACCGCGCCCACGAGCCAGAGGCTCAAGCCTCCGGCCGCGGCGCCCATCAAGGCGGAGGAGAGCCCCGGCGGGCCGAAGAGACTCGCGGCCAGGCCGACCCCGACGCCCGGGATGGTCACGACGTCGGGAATCGTGCGGGTGTCGAAATCGATCCACGCGACCGCGACCAGCGCGAGAACGAACACCGCCTGGGCGACGAGCACGGCGGGATGCTCCGCGCGCTGCGCCAGCTGCCCGAGAAGGATCCCCGCCGTGAGCTCCACCGCCGGGTAGCGCCAGGAGATCGGCTTCCGGCAGGAACGGCACCGGCCCCGAAGAAGGAGGAACGATAGGACGGGGATGTTGTCCCAGGGCCGGATCCGGGCCTTGCAGCGCGGACACGACGAAGGCGGCGAAACGATCGACTGGCCGCGCGGAAGGCGCGCGATGACGACGTTCAGGAAGGAGCCGAAGACCAGGCCCAGGAGGAACGCGGCGGTCGAGAGGAGCGTGTGCTCGGTCATAGGGCCTCCGGCGCTTCGAGGCGGGCGAGCTCGCGGCGCGCCACCTCCTGCATGTAGCGGTTTCCCGTCGCGAGCACGCGCTTCCAGAGGAGCACGGCGAGGTCGCGGTTGCCGGAGCGCTGCGAGGCGAACGCCGCGAAGCGCTCGACGTAGTCGGGGTGACCCGGCAGCCGCGACGCCTGCACGAAACAGCTCGACGCGGCGGCGTAGTCGTGGCGGCAGACGTAGTGGAGGAAGCCGGTCTCGAACGCGAGGCGCCACGAATCGGGGTTGGCGTGGCGCCCCTTGGTGAGGAGGGCCAGACCCTCCTCCGGACGGCGCAGCTCCTGCGCCAGCACGAACGCGCCGAAGACGTACGCCGACTCGAACGCCGGGTCCAGATCGGTCACGACCGCCATCACGTGGTCGATGCGCTGGAACTTCTGATCGGTCAGCCGATGCTCGCCGTAGTACTGGATGGCGCGCAGCCACGCCGCATCGGCCGCGGCGGTCTCGAACCCGAGCGAGGCCTGCTTCACGAACACGCCGGAGGGGAAATAGAGCAGCTCTTCCCCCGGCGCCGGTCCAATGCGGCTCCACGACGTCGCGAAGAGCAGCCCGGAGCCGCCGAGCAGCGCGCCCGCGACCAGGAACGGAAGCGGAGCCTGAAGGCGCCGCCGGGCGCCGGCGATCACTTGAAGTCCCGCCGTTCGAAGACCGCGGCCGCCGCGGCGAGGAGCGCGCCACCGTAGAGGGCCGCGTACGCCGCCGCGAAGAGGAGCCGATCCTGCCCGACCCCGACCCCGTGCACGACCAGGCCGCGCGCGTTGAACACCTCCAGGTGTGGGAGGAGCCAGTACGCGCCCTGGGTCAGCGCGGCGAGGAGGCGCGAGGCGCCATGCGTGCCGAAGTAGAGGAGGTCCTCGGCGAAGTGCCCGGCGAGGAGGGTGGCCGCGGTGAAGAAGGCCGTGAGCAGCGGCGTCGTGAACGAGGAGAAGAAGACCACGACTCCCGTCACGATCATGAGCTCGGCCAGGGACAGGAGGAGCGCGCCGCCGACCGTCCAGGGAAAGGCGCCGCCCGACAACAGGAGGAGCAGCGCGGTGAGTGCGGTCATCGCGGCGAGCAGGGCCGCGGCGCCGATCCAGAGTCCGGCATACTTGCCGAAGAGGAACTCGGAACGGCGGATCGGCTTGGCCATGACGGCGTAGATCGTCCGGCGGTCGAGCTCCTTGTGGAGGAGGCTCGAGCCCAGCACGATCACGACGAGCGTCGAGAGCGCCGAGGCGCCGGCGAGACCGAAGTCGAGAACCACCTTGCTCCCCTCGCCCAGGGCGAGCGGCGCGAGCACGAGCGAGACTCCGGCCAGACCCAGACCGAAGAGAACGAGCACGAGGAAGACCCGCTCCCGCGCGACCTCGCGCAGGGTGTTCCTGGCGATCGCGGCGACGCGGGTCATCGGGAGGCCTCCGCGCGGCCCAGGGCGGCCATGAAGTGCTCCTCGAGGGTGGGGCGGCGCGGCTCCACGGCGTGCACGGTCACGTCGTGCGCGAGCAGCGTCCGGAGGACCTCCTGCAGGGCGGTCGCGTCGGCGACGCGGACGACCCACCGCGAGCCCACCGTCTCGGCCGCATGCCCCGCGGCGCGCAGCGTCACGGCGACGCGCTCCGGGATCCGTTCCGCCGCGATCTCCCACTCCCGGACCCCGCCGGCGAGAAGTCCCGGCACCGAGCCGGTCTCGACGAGCCGCCCCGAGGCCAGGATCCCCACGCGATCGCAGAGCGCCTCGGTCTCGGCCAGCACGTGGCTCGAGAGGAGCACCGTGGCGCCGCGGCCGCGCTCGTCGCGCAGGAGCCGCTTCACCTCGGCGCGGCCGACCGGATCGAGCCCCGACATCGGCTCGTCCAGGACCAGGAGCGACGGCCGGTTCAGGAGCGCCTGGGCCAGGCCCAGCCGCTGCGTCATCCCTTTGGAGAAGGTCCGGAGCGCTTTCGAGGCGTGCAGGCCCAGTCCCAGCCGCTCGAGCAGCTCCGCGCCCCGGGTACGGCGCTCATCGCGCGGCATGCCGAAGAGCGAGCCCACGAGGTCGAGATACTCCGTCGCGGTGAGATGGTCGTAGAAGCAGGGATTCTCGGGCAGGTAGCCCAGGCGGCGGCGCGCCTCGGGATCACGGGGATCGCGTCCCTCGATCCGGACCACGCCCGCGGTCGGGCGCGAGAGGCCGAGGAGGATCTTGATCGTGCTCGTCTTCCCCGCCCCGTTGGGGCCGAGGAGGCCGAAGATCTCGCCCCGCTCGAGGGTGAGCGAGATGCCGTTCACCGCCGCAAAGGGACGCAGCGTCATGGAATCGCGATAGACCTTGTGAAGTCCCTCGATCGAGAGCGGCGCCAGGGTTCCCACGGCGTGCAGTCCGGGAAGGGCTGCCCCGGCCTCCACGCGCGCCCGCGCGCTCGTTTCGCTCGCTGCCATCGGATGGATCTCCTGTGGATGGGCTGGTCGTGCCGCACCGAGGACGGCAAGATCGGTGCCACGCCCCGTCCGCGTCGCGCCAGGCGCTTCGCGGCCCTCTACCGTGGAAATGAAGAAGGGCGGCAGACCGGTCGGAACCGAATCTGCCGCCCCATGTTCGTCCGCCGATTAGCCGTTGGTCAGCGTCAGCGGGAGAATCGCGGTCTTGCCAAAGCCCTGGATCGTGTAGCCGGTCGTCGAGACCACGCTCGTGCCGATGATGCCGGAGGCCGCCGGGGCGACCCACGTCCACGCGTCACGCGCGCCCGAGAACGGATTGATCGGGTAGAGGCCACCCGGCATGTTCGCCTTCACCGCCGCGTCGTCACCGGCCACCGGGTAGGTGCCCGTGTTCTTCACGGCGAAGTCCTCGATCGCCAGCTGGAAGCTGTGCATGTTGGCCTTCACGCTGCCCTCGCGGGCGCGGTCCTGCATGGCCACGAAGTTCGGAATGGCGATGGCCGCCAAA
>DATJEJ010000024.1:0-8212 GCA_035496795.1 Candidatus Omnitrophota bacterium | reverse complement strand
GAGCGGCGAGGCGGTCAGCGAGACGATGGCGTCTCCGTCCGGATCGGCGTCGCTGACGCAGATCGTCAGCAGGCTGCCCACCGCGCCCGATGCGCTGGGCGGGGCGAAGACCACCGGCGCGCGATCCGACTGGGTCACGGTGATGACGGTGTTGTAGCTGGCCGACGTGGAGCTGGTCGCCGTGAAGACGATGTTGTACGAGCCGGCCTGGGTGAAATTGGGAGTCCAGTCGAACGTCCCCGCCGTGTTCGTGGCATTCACGGTGAAGGTGGCGCCGGTGGGAAGGGGCGCCGCCGTCAACGAGACGATCGGTTCGCCATCCGGATCACCGGCGGCGACATGGAAGGTAAGCGGCCGGAACTCGCCCGTCGTCGCGGTGACGGGACACTGCACGAACGGCGCGCCGCCCGTGTCGATCACCGAGAGGGTCGAGCTCGCGGTTCCGGAGATGGCGTTCGACGCGGTGAAGGAGACCGAGTAGGAACCGGTCTGTCCGACCTGCGGCGTCCACGTGAGGGTCCCGGCCGTGTTCGAGGCGTTCGTCGTGAACGCTGCGTTGTTGCCGGCCGGCAGAGCCGACGTATCCGCGGTCAGGGAGAGAATCCCGTCGCCGTTGGGATCGACCACGGTCACCTCGACGACGGCCTGGACGCCGACCGCCGCGCGCGTTCCGCTGGTGCTGACGCGAGGCGCGAAGTCGCAGAAGCTCTGTGCCGATACCGGAGCGGAGTGGAGCGCGAAGCCGAAGAGAAGCAATGCGAGGGCGGCGAGACGGGAGCGACCGGGGCGCATGACGACCTCCACTCGCGCCGCCGGGGGCGGCACGGGTACGTGAAATCAGGCCGTTCTCGGAAGCTAACACATCGAATAAGGAACGTTTACAGAAGATTCCGGAATCCCGGCCCGCCGTAGGCTGTCATGAAACGTTTACGGCCTATTTTCCCGCTTCGGGGGCCGATTTGTCCGTAGGGATACGAAAGGGGTTGACATGAATTTCCGGTGTGAGATAACTTTTTGGTGAGCGGAGTTCCCTGCCGCTTCGTGCCCAATCCGCGGCTAAAACCTAGTCCATCAGGCCGGTCGTTTCTTGCGGGGTTTTAACTGGCGAGACACGTGGATGCGCGGGGAACTTCCTCATATTTTTTTTGCGTTCGACTCCCTCCTCTGCGATTCTGACGTCGTTCCCTAGCATCGCGTTCCCCAGAGATCGTCCCCCGCGGCCGGAAGAGGAGCACCACTCTGCGCCAGTGGCTCGCCGTTGCCGCGATCGCGCTCGTCGGTTGCAGCGCGGACGGCATCCATTCCACCCAGAAATTCTTCCCCGGCTCCCAGCGCACGTCATGGGATGAGTGTTCGAAGTTCGGTTCGACCTCGAACACCGTCGCGATCTGCGCGCAGACCGGACTCCTCCCCGGCGCCCCGGCCCCCTCGTACAACATCGACTTCTTCATTCCGACCGCGGAGCACGTGCGGATCGCCGTCTTCGACGAGCGCGCCACGCGGGTGAAGGTGATCTTCGACGCCGACGAGCCCGCGACGCTCTCGGGAACGTTCCGGCTGCCCGTCATCCCGTGGGACTTCACCGACGCGGAGGGCCGCCGCGTCCCGGCGGGCACCTACCGGCTCTACTTCCAGGCGGGAAGCTTCATCTCGACCAGCGACGTGGACGTCCCATGAGGCGGCTTGCCGCGGCCGCGCTGGCGCTGGCCTGTTTCGCGTGGGCCGGCGACGCTCCCGCTCAGACCGCCGCGCCCGCGGACACCAGCGCGCCCGTGCCGGTCACGGCCGCCCGCGCCGCGCGCGTGGCCGTGGGCAAGGACAACGACCGGTTCGAGCTGGGCGCGGCGATCGCGGACGGCCCCTTCGACCTCCTCGGGACGTTCGGGTACGAGCGCTACGTCCAGCGAGGCGGGCCCTTCGAGCACTGGATCCACGTCGAGGTGACGGGAGGCGCCACCGAGTTCCTGAACGAGGGGACGCTGAGCGTCGCCTACCTGCTGCGTCCGCTCGGAACGATCCGCCGGACCTGGGCGATCCGGCCGATCCTGGAGGCCGGTCCGGGCGCGCACCTGGTCGTTCAGGTGGCGGAGGTCCAGGGTTTCGGAGAGACCGCGTTCCACTCGCGCATGTACGTGAAGACCCACGCCATCGCGGGACTCGAAACCCTGCTCGGCCGGCGCTGGGGGCTGGTCGTGCGCGGACGGTTCAGCGTCCCGGCGCACCACCCCTTCGACTACGCGCAGATCGCGCTCTTCCGGAGGTAGGCGCCCGTGACCGAGCGCTCGTCGCGCGCGATCGCGGCGGGCGGCCCCTCGGCCGTGATCCTCCCACCCTCCTCGCCCGCGCCCGGACCCAGCTCGACCAGCCAGTCGCAGGCGGCCAGGAAGTCCAGGTTGTGCTCCACCGCGATCACCGTCCCGCCACGCCGCACCAGCTCGCGCAGCACACGCAGCAGCGTCTGCACGTCCTTCCGGTGGAGTCCCACCGTCGGCTCGTCGAAGAGGTAGAGCGTCTCGCCCGCCGCGCGGTCCGACAGCTCGCGCGCCAGCTTCACGCGCTGGGTCTCGCCGCCGCTCAGGGTGGAGAAGGGCTGCCCCAGCCGCAGGTAGCCCAGCCCGACCCGCTCCAGCACCCAGAGCGGCGCCGCCACGTCGGGATCGTCGCGGAAGAGCTGGATCGCCTCCTCCACCGTCTTGTCGAGGAGCGCGTCGATCGAGAGCCCGTGCACGGTCACCTCGAGCACCTCGGGACGGAAGCGGCGCCCCTCGCAGGCTTCGCAGGGGATCCAGAGGTCGGCGAGGAAGTACATCTCGACGCGCGTCACGCCGGCTCCCTCGCAGGCCTCGCAGCGCCCGCCCGCGACGTTGAAGGAGAAGGTCCCGGGCGTGTACTTCCGCTGGCGGGCGAGCGGCGTCCGGGCGTAGCGCTCGCGGATCCGGTCGAACGCCTTCACGTAGGTCGCGGGATTGGAGCGGGCGCTCCGCGCCACGGGCGACTGGTCCACCATCGCCACGCGCCCGAACGGCTGCAGCCCGAGCACCGCGTCGTGGGCGCCGGGAGCGGGCGCGTCCTGGTCCAGCGCCCGGGCCGCGGCCCTCCAGAGCACGTCCTCGATCAGCGTCGACTTCCCCGACCCGGAGACGCCGCACACGCCGACGAGCGCCCCGACCGGAAACCGCGCGCTCACGTCGCGAAGGTTGTGCTCGCGAGCGCCCCGCACTTCGATCCAGGTCCCCTTCGGCTTCTTCCCCGCGCCCTTGGCCGCGGTCCCGGCCTCCCCATACGACGCGCGCCCCTCGGCCGCCATCTCGGGCGGCTCGGTCGCCTCGGCCCGCGAGGGCCACGCCTGGACCGGCCCGGCGTAGAGCAGGGCCCCGCCGCGCTGCCCCGCGCCCGGGCCCAGCTCCACGATCCAGTCGGCCGCCCCGATCACGTCGGGGTCGTGCTCCACGACGATCACCGTGTTGCTCCGCTCCCGGAGCCGCCGGATCACGCGGATCAGCCGCTCCGTGTCGCGCGGGTGCAGGCCGACCGTCGGCTCGTCCAGGACGTAGAGGGCGTGCGAGAGCGATCCCCCGAGCGCATTCGCCAGCTCGATCCGCTGCGACTCGCCGCCCGACAGCGTCCTGGACGCGCGATCCAGCGTCAGGTAGTCCAGCCCGACTTCGCCGAGATACTCCAGCCGGCCCTCGACCTCGGTCCGGATCGAGGCGGCCACGGCCTCGCGCACGGGATCGAGGCGCAGCCCGGCGAAGAAGGCGCGCAGCTCGCCGACGGTGGCGCCGAGGAGCTGGGCGACGTTCTTCCCGCCGACGTGCACCTCCATCGCCTCGGGCTTGAGCCGCGTTCCGCCGCAGAGCGCGCAGGGCATCGCCTCCTGGTAGTGCTTCACCAGGAATCGCGCGCTCGACTTGTACGACTTGAGCTGGAGCCGCTCCAGGAAGGGAAAGACGCCCCGGAACCCCGGCGCGCCGTGGAGGAGGATGCGCTGCTGCTCTTCCGGGAGGCTCGCGAACGGAACGTCCAGGGAGATGCCGCGCTCCTTGGAGAGCGCCTCCAGCTTGGGCATGAAGTAGGCGCGCCAGGAGTTCTTCCACGGATCGAGCGCGCCCTCGCGCACCGTCTTCTCCGGATGCGGCACCACACGCTCCAGGGTGAACGTGAGCACGTTTCCGAAGCCGCGGCACTCGGGACAGGCGCCGTAGGGGCTGTTGAAGGAGAAGAGCTGGGGCCGGGGATCGGGAAACGTGCGGCCGCACGTGACGCAGGTCCGCCCGTCGGCGAAGGTGAGGACCTCGCCCGAGGGGCGTTCGATGTCCAGCCGTCCCTCCCCTTCGCGCCACGCCAGCTCGATCGCCTCGCGCAGGCGCATCCGGTTCTCGGCGCCGGCCCGCACCCGGTCGATCATGACCCGGATCGGCCCCTTCGAGCCCGCCGGAAGAGGCTCGTCCAGCCGGAGCCAGCCCTTGGCGGCGCGCGGCTGCGCGCGCACGAAGCCGGCCGCGAGCGCGCGCGCCCAGATCTGGGGCGGCCGCTCTCCCGGACGGGCCGGGAGTGCCGCCGCCACGACCAGGTCCTCGCCCTCGAACCGGAGCGCCGCCTCCAGCACCGAATCCACGCTGTAGCGCGGGACCACCGTGCCGCACTGCCCGCAGCGCGTCTCGCCCACGCGGGCGAGCAGGAGCCGGAGGTAGTCGGCGATCTCGGTGACGGTGCCCACCGTGGACCGGCCCGTCTGCGCGGCCGCCCCCTGGCGGATCGCGACCGCCGGCGAGAGTCCCTCGATCCGGTCGATCTCGGGCCGGGGGAGCCGGTCGAGAAACTGCTTCGCGTACGTGGAGACGCACTCGACGTAGCGCCGCTGCCCCTCGGCGTAGATGGTGTCGAAGGCCAGGGACGACTTCCCCGAGCCGCTCACCCCCGTGATCACGGAGAGGGCGGCGTGCGGAAAGGAGACGTCGATTCCCTTGAGGTTGTTCTGCCGGGCTCCGAAGAGCCGGAGGTGGGTGTCGGGAGCAACGAATTCGCGGCGCGGCACGAGCCCATTGTAATGCACGAGGGCCGCCCGGCATTGCCGAGCGGCCCCTCAGGACGTGCCCAATCCGCTAACTTACTTCTTCTTGGCGGTCTTCTTCTTCGCGCTCTTCTTCTTGGCCGGCATCAGGATTCACCTCCTCCCAGGTTGGATTCGGGTTCCCGGCTCATCCCGGCGTCGAGTTCCCGCCGGGTCCGATCAGACTTCGCACTTCATCCACCAGCACGGTCAGGTCGAACGGCTTCTTGAGATACCGGTCCACCTTGAGGCGCCGGGCTTCGGTCTTCACCTCGGGCGTCTCGTACGCCGTCATCAAGATCACTTTCGATCGCAGGGACCGTTCACGGAGCCGCTTCACCATCTCGATGCCGCTCTCGCGCGGGAGCCGGACATCCACCACGATCAGATCCATCGGCGATTCGCCGAAGACGTGGCGCTCGGCTTCCTCCGCCGAGCCCGCTACGACGGTTCGATACCCTGCCTCACGAAGCACGGTGGAGAGAGTGCGCGCCAAGAGTTGTTCGTCGTCCACGATGAGGACGGACTTGTGCAATCCACACCTCCCCCTCTCTGCGCTCGTGTCATCGCTATTAATGGATTGCAGGAAGCAGGCCAATTCATGCGCGCGAGCGCGCGGAGCGCGCGAAGCGAATGCATCGCGCGTGGCGCGCGACGGTTAGACGCTCACCTTCATGCGCGACGCGAGGAAGACGCGGCGCTTCGCGCGTTCGCGCGACTGTCGGGGAAATGGACAGCTGAACGCGTGCGCGAAGCGCGCGCGAGACGATCTACGAGGGAAAACAAGCAAGCTGTCGCGAAAGACGACATCCCAAGAAAGACTACAGATCTCCTTCGCGATCGCGAAGCGATCGCGAAGAGGTGAGGTGGAGGAAGGGGTTTTTCTGTCCTTCGCGGGAAAAAAATCAGAGCGAGCTCAACGACCCTCGCGTCGCGGCGATGCGTTTCAATCTTTCGATCAAGCTCTGGCGGGAAATGCCGAGAATACGTGCGGCGTGCGAGCGGTTGCCCTGCGTGGACTCGAGCACCTTGAGGATGTGCTCCTGCTCCACTTCGGCGAGCGTGGGCATGTCGCCGTCTCCTTCGCCGCGCGCGGCGAGCGCTTCCCGCAGCACGCGCGGCAGCGATTCCACCTGCGCCATCATCTCCGCCGGCAGATGGTCCTCACGCAGCGTCTCGTCGTTCTCCAGGAGCACGATCCGCTCGAGAAGGTTCTTCAGCTCCCGCACGTTCCCCGGCCAGCGATAGGCGCGGAGGATCCCCTCGACCTCGGGGGTGATGGAAACGAAGCTCTTCCGGAACTTCTCGTTGTAGAAGGAGAGGAAGTGCCGCGTGAGGAGCAGGACGTCGTCGCCCCGCTCGCGAAGCGGCGGAAGCAGGATCGACACGACCTTGAGCCGGTAGTAGAGGTCCTGCCGGAATTTTCCCGCCTGGACGAGCTGCTCGAGATCGCGGTTCGTGGCCGCGATCAGGCGCAGGTCCACCGCCAGGTCGGTGGAGCCGCCGACCCGCTTGAAGGTGCGGTCCTCGATGAAGCGGAGGAACTTGGCCTGCGTCGCGGCGGGCAGGTCCCCCACCTCGTCCAGGAAGAGCGTCCCCTCGTCCGCCAGCTCCACCAGGCCGCGCTTCGGCTCGCGCGCGTCGGTGTAGGCCCCGCGCTCGTGCCCGAACAGCTCGTTTTCGAGGAGCTGCTCCTGGAACGAGGAGCAGTTCAGGGCGAGAAAGGGAGCGTCGCGCCGTCCGCTCTCGAAGTGGATGGCCCGCGCGACCAGCTCCTTGCCGGTGCCGCTCTCCCCTTCGATCAGGACGGTGGTGCTCTCGCTCTGCGCGACCTTGCCCGTCAGATCCCAGATCCGGCCCATGGCGGGCGACTCGCTCACGATCCGGGTCTTCAAGAAGGTCTCGAGCTCGCCGCGGCGGAAGGCGTCGAGCTGGGTCTCGCGGACCACCCCCGCCTTCAGGCGCTCCATCGCCAGCAGCACCTCTTCCATCTCGTACGGCTTCTTCAGGAAGTCGGTGGCGCCCCGGCGCATCGCCTCCACCGCGGTCGGCAGGTCGCCGAAGGCGGTGATGACGACCACCTTGAGGTCGGGGGCGAGCGACTTGAGGCGCGGCAGGAGGTCCAGGCCGCTCCCGTCGGGAAGGCGGAGGTCCAGCACCAGCACGTGCGGCGGGTTCCGGCGCACGGAATCGAGCACCTCGGCCGCGGTCGCGACCGAGTCCACCTGGTAGCCCTCGGCCGCCAACAGCTTGGTGAGCGACTTTCGAATCAGCTCTTCGTCGTCGGCGATCCGAACCCGAAGGATCACGTCAGGCCTTCTCCTCTTTGGCCTCGCGCGCTTCCTCGGCGACGGCCGGCTCGGCCGGCGGCAGCGGCACCGGGAGGCTGAAGCGGAACGTCGCGCCCTGGGTGAGGTTCCGCGCCGTCAGGTTGCCGCCGTGCTCGCGGGCGATCTGGAGGGAGATCGAGAGCCCGAGCCCGGTCCCCATCGAGCGGGTCGTGAAGAAGGGATCGAAGATCTTCTCCTTCACGTCCTCCGGGATGCCCGGCCCCGAGTCGGTGATCGACACGTCCACGTACGCCTTCTTGTAGCGCGTCCTCCGGAGCCCGATGCTCGCCCGGAGCGTTCCCCCTTCGGGCATCGCCTGGATCGCGTTGATGACCAGGTTGAGCACCACCTGCTGCGCCATGTCGGGGTCCACGAAGACCTGGGGCACCGGCGGATCGGGATCCAGCTCGCGCTCCACCTCCACCGAGGCGTCCTCGAGGCGCCGGGCCAGGTTGTCGAGCACTTTCTCCACCACCTCGCGCAGGTCGGTCGGCACCGGGCGGGCCGCCTGGGGCCGCGCGAACAGGAGGAGGTCGGTGATGATCTGCTCGATCCGGTCCAGCTCCTTGAGCACGTCGTGCAGGTCGTCGCGGCGGGAGTCCCCCGCGCGGAGCTTGGATGCGACGAACTGGACCGTGGTGCGCACGCCGGTGAGGGGATTCCGGATCTCGTGGGCGACGCGGGCGGAGAGCTCGCCCAGGGAGATGAGGCGCTCCGTGTTCCGGAAGACCTCCTCTTCGGTGTCGGCGTCGACCAGGTCCTCGACCCGGATCAGGAGCGCGCCGCTGTCCCCGAGCGGGGTCGAGGTGTAGCGCATCAGCACCTCGCG
>DATJEJ010000023.1:0-4507 GCA_035496795.1 Candidatus Omnitrophota bacterium | reverse complement strand
CGTGTCGGGCGGGAGCACGCCGTAGATCTCCTCCGCCGGATAGAGGGGATCCTCGGGCTCGGCAAGGTCGAGGTCCACGCGCTTCACGGTGCCGAGCCGCTCGACGGCGTCGCGGAGGATGTGGAGCGCCTCCTCCTCGTTCGCGGCCATGTGGTCGGTCACCCCGCTCTGCCGGGTGTGCACCTCGGCGCCTCCCAGCTCCTCGGGCGTCACCTCTTCGCCGGTCGCCGCCTTCACCAGCGGCGGCCCGCCCAGATAGATCGTTCCGGTGCCCCGCACGATCACGTTCTCGTCCGACATCGCGGGCACGTAGGCGCCGCCCGCGGTGCACATTCCGAGCACGGCCGCGAGCTGCGGAATTCCCGCCGCCGACATGATCGCCTGGTTGTAGAAGATGCGGCCGAAGTGCTCCTTGTCCGGGAAGACCTCGGCCTGGAGCGGCAGGAAGACGCCGCCGGAGTCGACGAGATAGATCGCGGGGAGCCGGTTCTCCAGCGCGATCTCCTGGGCGCGGATGTGCTTCCGGATCGTGATCGGATAGTACGTGCCGCCCTTCACCGTCGCGTCATTGGCGACGATCATGCATTCGCGTCCGGAAACGACGCCGACCCCGGTCACGATCCCGCCCGAAGGCACCTCGTCGCCGTACATCCCGCCCCCCGCCAGCGCCGATAGCTCGAGGAAGGGGGTGTCGGGGTCCAGCAGGCGCTCGACCCGCTCGCGCGGAAGGAGCTTGCCGCGGTTCTTGTGGAGGGAGACGGCCTGCTCCGAACCGCCCCGCTTCACGGCCGAGAGGCGCGCGCGGAGGTCGGCCGCCAGGGCCTCGTGGTGCTTCCGGTTCTGCTGGAATTCATCGCTCGACGTCTTGAGGTGGCTCCGGAGGACACTCATGGAGCCGTGACTGTAACCGCCAAACCCGCTTCGGGAAAGGGGGAACGGCCGTCCCGGATTGGGGTCGAGAAGGAGGGCGGAACTGCCGATGGTTTGCCGGTCGGATCACGAACCGGGGGGAGGCGGGAGCCGTGGCACAACGAGCCGAATCGGAAGCGTCGCAGCGCCAGTTCGACCGGAGGACCTGGGGCATCCTGGGCCTTTCGATCCTGGTCATCCTGGCGTTCACCGCGACCATCCCCTCGCTCTACATGGGGCTCGTGCGCTCCGGGTTCCTCGGCGACCGCCTCCCGCCCGGGGGCGGGTGGGTGCTCCTGGTCGGACTGATCGGGCTGACGGCGCTCTTCTGCCTGTACATGGTGCACCAGCAGCACTCGATCAACCGGCTCCGGGACCGGATGCTGCGGGACCAGATGGAGCTGGAGCAGTCGCGGGGCCGCCTCGCCGAGCTCACGTCGCTCTTCCAGCTGGGCAACAGCCTCCACATGGAGCTGCCGCTGGAGACCATCCTCGAGATCACCGTGCGCCGCGTCGCCTCGACGCTCCATTCGCACGACGTGACGCTCTTCCTCTACGATCCCGACGCGAAGGCGCTCTCGGCCAAAGCCGCGTTCGGCCTGACGCCGCGCGAGCCGGAGGCGGACGTGAAGCTGGGTGAGGGCGCCGTGGGATGGGTCGCCCGACACCGCGATCCCATCTTGATGTCGGCCCGCGAGCGGGACGCGCGCTTCGCCGAGTTCTTCGCCGCGCACCCCGACGTGGGTTCGGCGCTCTTCCTCCCGATCGCGCTGGAATCGAAAACGCTCGCGGTGCTTCAGGTCTGCCGCGCCGCGCGCGCGGAGGCGTTCCGCCTGGAGCACCGGGACATCGGCCAGCTCTTCGCGGAGAACGTCGCGTCGGTGCTCGACCGCGCGGTGGTGATGGACCGGCTGCGCCGCGCGACCTCCGCGGTGGCCGCGGCCGCCCTGCCCGGCCCGGAGCCGACGGGCGGGGCCGCTGAGTTCCGCGACAGCTTCCTGGGCGCCGCCGCGGCCGAGCTCAAGTCCCCGCTCACGGCGATCGTGGCCTACTCCGAGGTGCTGGACCAGAACGACCGGAAGATGACCCCCTCGATGCGGGCCGAGTTCACGGGCCGCCTCCGGAGCGAGGCGCAGCGGATGATGGCGCTGGTGGACGACGTGCTGGACCTGGTGCGGCTGGACCTGGGCCGCTATCTCCTCGAGCTGCGCGTGACCAACGTGAACGACGTGGCGCGGGGAGCGATCGAGGCGGTCCGGGCGCAGGCCGACGCGAAGCAGATCGAACTGGATCTCTCGCTGGACCAGGGGATTCAGAACCAGCATCTCGACCCCGCCAAGGTGCGGCAGTCGATCGCGAACGTGCTCCGGAACGGCATCCGCTTCTCCCCGATGAAGAGCCGGATCCGCGTCGCGACCTGGCTGCGCGACGACGGCGTCGTCATCGAGATCAAGGACTCCGGTCCGCCGGTGGCGCCGGAATCGGCCTCGTCGGTGTTCGAGCTGGAGAGCGCGGTGAACGAGGAGTGCAAGCGCTGCAAGGACGGGCTGGGCTTCGGGCTCCACCTAGCCAAGCGGTTCGTGGAGCTGCACGGCGGAAGCGTGAGCGCGGGAACGGACGCCGCGGGGGGCGGCGCCGTGTTCCGACTGACGCTGCCCGCCGGTGAGGACCTCGCCCACGTCATGGGTGGCGACCCCTTCGCCGGAGAGCTGGCGAAGAGCTAGACCGAGCCCGTTCCGATCCCGCCGGCGCGGCCGTGGTCGTTGCCGCCGCGGCCGCGATCGTCGGCGCCGCGCCCCCGCGCGTTCCTCCCGAGCGCGGCGTGCACCATCGCCAGCTCCCCCACGTTCTCCAGGGTCACCATCCCCACCACGCGTCCTCCCTCCATCACGAGGAGCGCGGTGCAGCCGCCCCGATCGATCCGCTGGAAGACGTCCTCGAGATACTCGCGCGGGTGCGCGGTGCCGCAGTCCCGCCGCGCCACGTCCCCCACAGCGCGATCGCGCGGACCGTGCGCCAGGGCCCCCATCAGGTCGCGCCGCGTGAGGATGCCCACGGGAGGCGATCCCTCGAAGGCCCCGAGCACCGGGAAGTCCTGCTGGTCCCCGGCGAGGAGCAGCTCGACGGCGCGGGTGAGCGGCTCGTCGGCGCGGAGCGTCCGGAAGTCGCGGATCATCGCCCGTGAGACCGGCACGCCGGCGAACGCCGTCCGCATCTGCGCCATCGAGGACTCCTGCCCCGCGGCCAGGAAGACGAAGAGCGCCACGAGCGGCAGGAGCAGGTTATGGCCGTTGATCCCGATCACGGCGAGGACGACGGCGAGGATCTGCCCCACCGACGCCGCGATCTGCGTGGCGCGCACGTAGTCGAGCCGGGTGGCCAGCACCGCCCGCAGCACCCTGCCGCCGTCCATCGGGAAGGCCGGGATCAGGTTGAAGAAGAGGATCATGACGTTGACGAGGAACAGCTCGGCCACGAAGCCGCCCGGACCCTCGACGGGCGGGTTGCCCGAGAGCACGTTCCAGACGGGGTTGAGGAAGGCGACGATGCGCCGCGCCTCCGCCGGCCAGGCCGCGGCGAGCACGCCGAGGAGAAGGCCCGCCAGTCCCAGCGTCACGGCCGGCCCGGCGATCGC
Organism: Candidatus Omnitrophota bacterium; assembly: GCA_035496795.1. GTDB lineage: Bacteria > Eisenbacteria > RBG-16-71-46 > SZUA-252 > SZUA-252 > DASQJL01. The sequence continues at coordinate 963 of DATJEJ010000023.1, read as the reverse complement.
CACGAGGAATTCGTGGAGGGGACGCTCCGGAATCCGCTCGAGCCGCGCGACCCCGCCGATCGGAAGCAGCGTGATGTCGCGGGTGCGGATCCCGTAGCGGCGGGCGGTCAGCGCGTGGCCGAACTCGTGCAGCACGATGCACGCGAAGACGGCCAGGAGCAGGACCGCGGCCTCGATCGCCGGAGCGACCCCCTGCCCTTCGGCCAGGACGCCGAAGACGATCCACCCGATCAGGAGGAGGAACGTCGCGTGGATCCGGATCGGGATGCCCGCGACCCTCGCGATCTGCCAGGACCAGCGCACGGCCGCGTGTTCGCCCGAGCGCGCTAGGCTCCGGCGGCGCTCCCCGCGGAGCCGGGCAGGCCGGCCGCCGGGCCGGCGGGCGCCGGTCCCAGCCAGCGCGCCAGCCAGTCGCGCACCTCACGGTTCCAGAGCAGGGAGTTCCGCGGCTTCAGGATCCAGTGGTTCTCGTCGGGGAAGAAGACGAGGCGCGCGTCCACGCCCTTCGCCTTGTAGATGTTGTAGACCGCCATCGCCTGATTGTGCGGCACGCGGAAGTCGCGCTCGCCGTGGATCACGAGCATCGGCGTCATGAACCCGCGCGCGAAGCGCGCGGGATTCCACCGATCGATGGCCTCGAGACGGTCCCAGGGCTCCCCGCCGTACGACTGATGCCGGCCCTGCGTCACGTCGCTCCCGTACTCGGCCAGCAGGTCGAACACGCCCGCGTGGTTCACGACGCAGCGGAAGCGGTCGGTCTGCCCCGCGATCCAGCAGACGAGGTAACCGCCGTAACTCCCGCCCGTCGCCGCCATGCGCTGCGCATCCACGAATCCCGCCTCGATCAGCGTGTCGGTCGCCTTCATGATGTCCGTGTAGGGCTTGTCGCCGTGTCCGCCCTGGATGCAGGCCGCGAACTCCTGCCCCCACGACGTCGAGCCGTGGAAGTTCACCGCCGCGACG
>DATJEJ010000022.1:0-32449 GCA_035496795.1 Candidatus Omnitrophota bacterium | reverse complement strand
AGGGGAGACCTTCAACATCGCGGGAGGAAACGAGCGCTCCGTGCTCGAGATCGCGGCCCTCCTCCTCGAGCGCCTGAAGAAGCCCGCGAGCCTCCTCCAGCACGTGACCGACCGTCCGGCGCACGACCGGCGGTATGCGATCGACGCGTCCCACCTCGAGGCGAAGACCGGCTTCCGTCCTCAGGTCGAGTTCGCGCGCGGGATCGAGGCGACGATCGACTGGTACGTGGCGAACCGCCCGTGGTGGGAAGCGATCCGCTCGGGCGCGTTCCGGCAGTACTACGAACGGACCTACGGGTCCCGCTAGCCAAAGGGAGCCGTGCGCCGGCTCGTCCGCTCCACCGCGATCCTCGGACTCGGCTCCGTCGCGACCGTCGTCGCGGCGATCGTGCGCGCGAAGATCCTCGCCGCGCGGCTCGGCCCCGAGGGGACCGGCGTCCTCGCCCAGCTCGCCTCCCTGACCGCGGTCCTGGTCCCGCTCGCCACGCTCGGGATCGGAAACGGGCTCGTGGCCATGATCGCCGAGGCGCGCGCCGCGAACGACTTCGCGCGCGTGCACGCCCTGACGCGCCTGGGATCCCGGCTCGCCTGGGGGGTCGGAGGGGGGCTGGCCCTCCTGGCCGCGCTCGCATCTCCCTGGCTCGCCGCGGGGATCTATCGCGATTCGGCGTTCACGTGGGCGATCCTCCTCGGCGCGGCCTCCGTGCCGCTCTCGGCCGTGGCCTCGGTGAACATCTCGATGCTGCAGGGGCACCAGGCCGTCCGCTCCATGGCGGGGCTCAACGTGGCGATCGCCGTGGCGCAGATCGCCACGATCGTCCCGCTCGCGTTCCTGTGGGGCGTGCCGGGCGCGGTGGCGCAGCTCGTGGTGATCACGGCGATCTGGGCGTGGTGGAGCGGGCGGCTGCTCGCGCCCCATACCCCGCGCGCGCCCCGGGCGCCGAGCCCGCCCGGTCCGGGCGCGGGAACCGGGCCCGCCGCGGCGACGGCGAAGCCGCTCCTGCGCCCCCTCCTCCGCTACGGCATCTCCTCGCTCCTCGTCGGCCTCTCCTCGACCCTCACGCTCCTCGTGCTGCGCTCCATGCTGGTGGACAAGCTGGGGCTGCCGGCGAACGGCATCTACCAGGTCTGCGTCGGCGTGTCGGGGCTCCTCATGCCCACGATCCTGAACGCGATCACGGCCAACGTGTGGCCCGAGATCGCGGCGCTGCCGAACGACGCCGACGTTCCGCCGGTGATGCGGAGCGGCGTGCGGCTCGCGTTCCTCCTCACCACCGGATTCTGCGCGGCCATCCTGGTCGGCGCGCCGATCTGGGTCCCGCTCTTCTACAGCGGCCGCTTCCTCCCCGCGCTGGACCTGTTGCCGATCCAGTTCCTGGGGGACTACTTCCGCGCCGCGGCCTGGATGTTCGGCATCTGGCTGGTGCCGCGGAACCGGCTCCGCCCCTGGGTGCTGTTCGACGTGATCTACGGGGTGACGCTGCTCGTGGCGTTCGTGCTCCTGGTGGACCGCGTGGGGCTGAAGAGCGTGGTGATCGGCTACGTGCTGGCGCACATGACCCACGCCGGGCTCCACTACTGGCTCGCGCGGCGCTCGACGGGGTTCAAGCTGGGTCCCGACAACCGCCGGTTGCTCGGCGCCTCGTTGGCGCTCCTGCTGGGGCTTATCGCCTGGACGCCCAAGAACCTGGTCGGCGTCGGGCTGGGAGGGCTGGCCCTCGTCGTATGGGCGGCGATCGTGGTGCGGCGGCGGGAGTGGCTGGCGCTGCTGGACGTGGCGCGCCGGCGGCTGGCGATCAGCGAGCGGGAGCGCCCGTCTCCGGAGTGAGCGCGGCAGGGGCCGATGATGCCTCCGCAGGCGATACGGCGCGGGCCCTGCCCACGATGCCGATTCCGAAACCGGTCCACTTGGGAAGGCGCCGGAAGGGATACGGCGAGACCTCGACGAGATCGAAATGCTTCCCGATGAGCCGGACGACGGTCTCGTAATCGAATCCCTTGTGATCGTCCCGCCGGACCCGGTCCATCCGTCCCAGGAAGGCCGCCAGCACCTCCGACGGGCTGTAGTGGAAATAGTCCCCGAACAGCCGTTTCATGGCGTACTTGGCCAGGAAGACCGGCCCCTTCTCGTTGGGAACGGTCGCGATGAAGTAGCCGGTGGTGACCTTGGCCATCTCCTCGACGTAGGAATCCAGGAGATCCGGCGCGACGTGTTCCAGGGTCTCCAGGCAGAGGGTCGTGTCGAAGCGCTGCCCCGCGACGAACGCGCGCAGCTCGAGCGGGGTGGAGCAGATCTCGAAGCGCACGCCCGGGTCGTCCCTCCAGCGCGAACGGCCGAGGTCGACCCCTCCTTCCCAGTTCGCGTCCAGCCCCAGGTAGGTCGTTGGCCGCTGGGGGAGATGGGCGATGGAGCGGCCGTCGAAGCATCCGAGCTCCAGGACGTGCCGGCACGGGGCGCTCACCCTCCGCGCGCTCTCGTGCAGCCATCGAAACCGCGACCGATGGAGCTGTCCGCGGAGATCGCCGGAGAAGAGGCGCTCGTTGTAGCCGGCTTCGCTCTTCTTCTTCATCGCAACGATCGGCTCCTGCGGTCCCTGGCGACGGAACAATGAGGCGCTTGGACCTGTCCACGGCCCATGGCATGATTGTCGACTTGATCCCACGCCGCGTTTCGAACGTACGTTGCAGGCGCCGGTTCCACTGGGCGCCGGCCGCGCTTCTCCTGGCCGGCTGCGCCGGGGCCTTCGTGCCCGGCGCCTTCGGGCAATCCGGGTCCCGGAGCGTGCCGTCGGATGCCCCGCAGGCGCTCCCCACGTCCGACATCATGCCACCCATCGCGGGGCGCGTCGACCCGGCCACGTACCGCGTCGGCCCGGGGGACGAGTTCGCGCTCCGCTACTCGGATCTGCTCGAGCCTCGGATCGTTCGGGTCGGCCCCGCGGGCGACCTCGTTCTTCCCGACGTGGGCTCCCTGCAGGTGGCGGGGCTCACGCTGGAGGAGCTGGAAGCGCGGGTTCGGGACCGGATGCGTCCCTACGTGCGCGGGAAGGGATTCAGCTTTTCCCTGTACCGCCCCAGGCGCTTCCGCATGTACGTGACCGGAGAGGTCGTGCGGCCCGGCACCGTCACGCTGCAGGCGCCGGTGCGCGCGTCGGAGGCGATCGAGGCGGCGGGAGGGATCACCGGAGCCGGGGCTCGGCGTGGGATCCAGGTGCGCCGGGGCGCCGAGACGATCCCGGTGGATCTGGTCCTCGCCTCGCGGGCCGGCGCGCTGGCGGCCGACCCGCTCGTCTTCGAGAGCGACGTTCTCTTCGTGCCTCCCGCCGGACGCCACGTGGAGGTCTGGGGATCGGTGGCGCACCCGGGCCGCTACGACTTCGTTCCCGGCGACCGTTTGAGCGCGATCCTCGCCCTCGCGGGCGGCCCGCTTCCCGAGGCGGCGCTCGGCGACGCCGTGCTGGACCGTTTCGACGCCGAGGGTCGCTCCGAGCGCACGCCCGCGCCTCTCGATCAGGCGACCGCCTCGCCCGGCGGCGCGACCGATCTCCCCATTCAGGAAGGGGACCGCCTCTACGTTCCCTCGCGCGTCCGCTGGATGAAAGGGGACGCCGTGCTCGTGGCCGGCGAAGTGGCCCGGCCGGGCCCTTATCCGATCCGCGCCGGCGTGGACCGCCTTCGCGCGGTCCTCGATGAGGCCGGCGGTTTCACGCCCGAGGCCGACAGCGCGGCGACGCGCGTGGAGCGTCCCGACGATGCCCCGGGCGACTCCGCCTTCCAGTCGCTTGCGGCGCGGAATCCCGACTTCCTCACGCCGGCCGACCGCGACTTCGTGGTGAGCAGCGCGCGCGAGCGCCGCGCCGTGTCGGCGAACGTGGGGGCGTTCCTCGCCCGGGGCGACCCGCGCGGCGACGTGACCCTGCACGACGGCGACCGCATCGTGGTTCCGCGCCGCGTGGCGCTCGTCTCGGTGCAGGGGGAGGTGCGCGCCCCCGGCTACGTGCCGTACCTCCCCGGGCGGGACGCCGGCGATTACGTGAAGGACGCGGGCGGCTTCACCTCCCGCGCGCGGAAGGGACACATCCGCGTGACGCGCGCGGCCACGGGGGGCATGGTGAGCCTCTCCGAGGCGGGGGAGCTCCGGCCCGGCGACGCCATCTGGGTCCCGGCCAAGCCGGAGCGGAGCACGTGGGCCAGCGTCCGCGACGTGCTGACCACGGCGGCCCAGGTGGCCACCATCTACCTGGTCGTTCGCGAGGCCACGAAGTGAAGGCGATCGACCCCGCGTTCCGCGAGTCCCCGAACCCGTCGATAGGGGACCTGCTGGGCATCCTCCGCCGCAGGCGCCGCTTTCTCGCGCTGAACGTGGCGGCGACGACGATGGTCGCCCTGGTGATCGCGCTGCTCCTCCCCAAGTGGTACACGGGGCGCGCGGTGCTCCTGCCGCCCACGGAGGACGACCTCGGATCGAGCGTCGTCTCGCAGCTCATGCCGCGGGGCCTCGGAAGCCTGCGCATGCCGGGCGCGCCCACGCTGGCCGACGTGTTCGTCGCGGTGCTGAAGAGCCGCACCGTCGCCGACCGGATCGTGCGCCGCTTCGACCTCGTTCATCGCTACGAGGTCCCGGACGCCGAGAAGGCGGTGAAGGAGCTGGAGGGGCACGTCACGTTCCGCGTCGGGGACGAGGGGACGATCGCGATTCTCGCCGAGGACCGCGATCCCAAGACGGCCGCCGCCATGGCCAACGCCTACATCGAGGAGCTTGACCGCTTCAACAAGGAGACGCGCACCACCAGCGCCACGCGGACCCGCGCCTTCATCGAGCAGCGGCTGGAGGTGGCGAAGCGCGACCTCGGGGCCGCCGAGGACCTGCTTCGCGACTATCAGCAGAGGAAGCGGCTCCCCTCGCTCTCTCCGACCGATCGGAGCGACGCCGAGATGGGGGCGCAGCTCATGGCGCAGCGGACCGCGCTCGAGGTGAAGCTCCAGGTATTGCGCCAGTCGCTGGCCGAGAACAGCGAAGAGGTCCGGCGGGTGCGCGAAGAGCTGGCCGCCGTCGACCGCCAGGTGGGGACGCTTCCCGCCGCGGGCCTCGACGTCGCGCGCCTCTACCGGGACGTCAAGGTGCAGGAGCAGGTCTTCGAGCTGTTGACCTCCCAGCTGGAGGAGGCGCGCATCCGCGAGACGCGCGACACGCCCACCGTGCAGGTGCTGGACCGCGCCGAGCCGCCGCTCCACAAGTCGCGCCCCAGGCGGTCGGTCATCGTCATGGCCGGGTTCCTGATCGGTCTCCTGGGAAGCGCCGCGGCGGCGCTGCTCCTGGAACGGCGCGCCGCGGGATGACGTGCGGCGGCTGATTCGCGGGACCGCGCGGCTCCTCCATCGGGTGCGCGGGTATCACCCGGCGCGTATCGGCGGCGAGCGGTTCCGCACCGACCCGGACCACATCGGCTTCTGGCGCGACGTGAGCCGCGGCCGCTGGGAGCCGGCCACGTTCCGTTTTCTCGAGCGGTCCCTGGGCCCCGATTCCGTGTTCGCCGACGTCGGCGCGTGGATCGGGCCGACGACGCTCTTCGCGGCGCGCCGCTCCCGCCTCGTCTACGGCTTCGAGCCCGACCACGATGCCTACCGCTATTTTCTCTGGAACCTTCGTCTGAACGCGCTGGCCAACGTCGTGCCGATGAATGCCGCCCTCGGCGCCGAGACCGGCATGCGGCGCCTCTACGGGGCCGGCGGTCGCCTGGGCACGAGCCAATCGTCCCTGCTCGCGGCGGCGGACCAGCCCTCGATGCCGGTGTTGTCGATCGCGTGGCGCGATTGGCTGGAGATCGCGAAGCCCGGCCGGATCGACTGCATCAAGATGGACATCGAGGGTGGCGAGTTCGAGCTGCTCCCGGCGATGCGCGCCCAGCTGGAAGCGGAGCGCCCCGCGCTCCATCTTTCGCTGCACGCCGGACGCCTTCCGGAGCGCGAGCGGAAGGAGCGCCTGGCGGAAGTGCTGGACCCCCTTCGCGTCTATCCCTCGTGGCGAAACGAAGCGGGGGAGCCGGTCACGCCCGAGGCGCTCGCTTCGGTCGCGCTCGCCGGCGACTGCGTCCTGCTGCTGACGAACGGTTCTCGTTCGCGATGAACGCTTCCCGCCTGCCGCGCCTCCAAGCCCCTTTCCAGCCGGCGCTCGCTGCCTTGGTGGGTATGGAAGTGATTCTTCTCGTCGGCGGGATCTACTCCCATCAAGTCCTTCTCGCGGTTGGAACGGCGGCGGCGGTGTTCTATGGCCTCCTTGCCATACGCCTCCCCGAGCTCGCCTGCGTTCTCTTTTGGATCGCAGTGCCTCTCTCCGTTGAGCGACCGATCACCGATGGCCTCGCGGCGTTCCTGCCCAGCGAGCCCATGCTGGTTCTGCTGGTCTTTGGCTGGGTGATCCGCAGCTTGTGGCAGGGACGGACTCCACGTCTGCCGCGAGATGTGGCACTTCCGGTCATCGCGTTCGCCGGGGTCGCCCTGGTCTCCACCCTTCTCGGGGAGCACCCAGGCGTGGGACTCAAGGCGATGCTGGTCACCGGTACGTATGCCGCGCTCGGCCTCCTGGTGTATCCCTCCCTTCGATGCAACGCCGAACGGCGGGCGCGCTGGGCCGCTTTGGCCGCGACGATGGGAGCGATCGTGGGCGCGTACGGCGCGATCAGGGTCCTGGGCGGTGAGGGGAACATCTCCTACGGAGTGGCGCGACCCTTCTTCTCGGAGCACGGGACCTACGCTGCGTACCTTGGCTTTCTCCTGCCGCTCACCGTTCTGCTCGCTCTCGAGGCTCGTGGACGGGCTCGATTCGGGTATTCCATGGCCGTGGCGGCACAAGTCACCGGTCTTGCGCTCTCCTTCACCCGCGCGGCCTGGCTATCCGTCATCGTCGTCCTACCTCCCGTGTTGCTGGCCTGGTATCTCTGGCGGCGATCCGTGCGTCCGATCGCCAGACTCCTCCTCTCCATGGCACTGGTCGCCGGCATCGTGCTGGTGCCGCGCACGTGGGTTGGGTCTCAGCTCGGCCGACGCGCCGCGACGATCACCGATGCTCAGAACGTATCCAATCTCGAGCGCGTGAACCGGTGGGTCGCTGGGGCTGAAATGATCAAGGCGCATCCTCTGCTTGGTGTCGGCTACAACGGCTACGTCGCGGAATACCGCCGCTATCGAAGACATCTGATCTGGACGCCTCAAATCTTCGCTCCCATGGGTTCCCATAACGAGGCGCTCCAATGGCTCTGCGAGACGGGCATTCTGGGATTCGGCGCGGCGGTCTGGTTCTTCACGGCGGTTGTGCGCCGAGGTCTGCGGGCGTTCCGGTCCGCGCGCTCTGCTCAGGTGAGAGTGCTCGCTCTCGGCGTTCTCGGCGGACTCGCCACGTACGCCGTTCACGGCCTCTTCAACGCCTATCAGGTCGACAAGGTCAGCGTGCCGCTCTGGCTGGGGGTCGGGGCGCTGATCGCGCTGAGCGCCGACCGAGGAGTCGAGCCGGCGAGTGACGTGTGAGTCGGCGCGTGGCAGCGGAAACGCGTCAGCTTCCCATCCGCGTCCTCGCGATCGACCACACCGCGGGGGTGGCTCCGTACCGCCGGAAGTTCGCGGCGCTCGCGGCGCGTCAAGAGATCGAGCTCACCGTGCTCGCCCCCGACCGGTGGGTCGAGAACTACCGCTCGGTGCGGCTGCCGGGGCCGCCCGAGCGCCTCGCCGACGGCTACCGGCTGCGGACCGGAGCCGTGATCTGGCCCGGGTACGAAAACCGCGGGTTCTACGTGAGCGGCCTCCTCGGCGCGATGCGCCGGTCGCGTCCCGAGATCGTGCATCTCTGGGAGGAGCCGTTCAGCTTCATGGCGCTGCAGGCGCTGGTCGCGCGCCGCGTGGCCGCTCCGCGCGCCCAGGCGCTCTTCTTCACGTCCGACAACCTGTCGCGCGGATTCCGCTATCCGTATCGTCCATCCCCCCTCTACGCGGCGATCGAGCGTTGGGTCCACGGCCAGTGCGTGGCGGCGGGCGCCGTCACGGAAGAGGTGCGCGACGTGCTGCGCTCCAAGGGATACCGGGGGCCGATCGACGTCCTGCCGCACGGGCTGGATCTCGCCGACTATCCCGAGCCGACGCCGGAGCGGAGGCAGGCCGCCCGGGCACGGCTGGGCGCCCGCGGCGTGGTGATCGGCTACGCGGGGAGGCTGCTCGCGATGAAGGGGCTGGACCTGCTGCTCCGGGCCTCCGCTCCGGCGCTCCGCTCGGGAGGCGACGCCACGGTGCTGATTGCCGGGGTGGGGCCTGAGCGCGAGCGGCTCCGCGGGCTCGCGGCTGAATTGGGGCTCGGCGAGCGGGCGCGGTTCGTCGACCCCGTGCCGCACGAAGCGATGCCCGATCTCCTCGCCGCCTTCGATATCACCGCCATGCCCTCGATCACGACGCCGAGCGCGACCGAGCAGTTCGGCCGCCTCGCGATGGAGGCGATGGCCGCGGGATCGGCGGTGGTGGTCTCGAGCAGCGGAGGGCTGCCCTCGGTCGTGGGCGACGCCGGGATCGTGGTGCCCGAGGGGGACGTCCCTGCGCTCGCCCAGGCGCTGGAGCGGCTGATCGCCTCGCCCGCCGAGCGCGCGTCGCTCGGCGAACGCGCCCGAGCGCGCGTCCGGGCGCGCTTCACCTGGGATCGGATCGCCGAGGCGCTGGCCGCCCGCTACGCGGTGCTGTCGGGCCGCGCGCCCGCCACGTAGACCCGCTTCTTCCCCCGCGCGAGCGCGGTGAGGAGGACGAAGGGCACGACGAGCGCCGCGGGCGCTTTCCGCGGATCGAGGCGCCACTTGGCCCAGACGACCAGGAACGCCAGGGCCGCGAGGACGAGGAACCACGCCGCGACGCCGCCCTCGCCGATCAGGGCCGCCGCGCCGGCCAGGACCAGTGCCAGGACGTAGGCCCCGCAGGCGCGCACGAAAGGGCGCCGGATGCGTACGGGCCCGAGGCGCCACACCTCGATCCCTTCGCGAAACGCTTCGGGATGGCGCGCGGCGAGGAGCGGGTCCATCTCGTAGCGCCGCGCCCACCGGATCGGGTCGATCCAGGTGGGATGCTCCCGGGGGTGAATCACGCGCGCCGCCGGCTCGATCCCGACGCGCGCCGAGAGCGCGGCGAGCGTGAACCCGAAATCGGAATCCTCCCGGAAGTAGATCCCGCGCGCCCGGTCGAAGAAGGCCTCGCCGTATCCCCCCGAGCGCTCGAAGAGGTCGCGGCGCACGAAGAGGTTCGTCGGAAGCCATGTGGGCCCGGCTTCGGGCCTCCGGCGCGCGGGCTTCCCGTCGGGGAGGAGCGTGGCCCCCTCCAGCGCTTCCAGCGCAGGCTCGCGCGCGATCCGGGCCGCCGCGGCCTCGAGCCAGTCCGGCGCGGGCGCGCAGTCGTCCTCGGTGAACGCGATCCAGGTGCCCCGCGAGGCGCGCACGCCGGCATTCCGCGCGGCGCCGGGGCCGCGCCGCTCGGGCAGCGCCACCGCGCGCTGCGAGGCCGTCCCAGCCGTCTGCAGTGCCGGCGGAACCGGCGCGCCGTCGAAGGCGAGCACGATTTCGAACTCGTCCTTGGCGAGGGTCTGGCGTTGAAGTGCGAGGAGGAGTCGCTGGAGCTTGTCGCCGTCGCCGCGCGTGGGGACGACGACGCTGAAGCGGGGAACGCTCAGCGTGGGAGCGGCGACTCGCGAGGGGTCTCGGCCGTCGTCCGCGCACGGAACCACGCCACCGTCCGCGCCAGCCCCTCTTCGAACGACGTGGTCGCCGTCCAGCCCAGGAGGCGCTCGGCGCGCGAGGTGTCCAGCGAGCGCCGCGGCTGGCCGTCCGGTTTGGTGGGATCCCACCGGAACCGGCCGCGGTAGCCGGTCGCCTCCGCGATGCGCGCCGCGAGATCGCGGATCGAGATCTCGAAGCCGGCCCCGATGTTGACCGGCTCGCTTCCCTCCAGGCGCTCGAGGGCGGCGACGATGCCGCGCGCGGCGTCCTCGACGTACAGGAATTCACGCGTGGCGTTCCCGGTGCCCCAGATCTCGATCTCGGGCAGGTCCGCGTCGGCCGCCAGCACGCACTTTCGGATCAGCGCGGGGATCACGTGCGAGGACTCGGGATCGAAGTTGTCGCCTGGGCCGTAGAGATTGACCACGAGCACGTTCGAGGCGTCGAACCCGTACTCGTCGCGGTACGCCCGCGACTGCACGAGGAGCATCTTCTTCGCGAGCCCGTAGGGCGCGTTGGTCTCCTCGGGGTAGCCGTTCCAGAGGTCCTCTTCGCGGAAAGGGACCGGCGTGAACTTGGGGTAGCTGCAGATGGTCCCCACGGAGAGGAAGCGGCGCACGCCCGCGCGGCGCGCGTGCTCCATGAGGAGCGCGCCCATCATGAGGTTGCGGTAGAAGAACGATCCGGGGTTCCGGCGGTTCGCGCCGATCCCGCCCACGGCGGCGGCGAGGTGCACGATCGCGTCGGGCCGGGTCTCCTCCAGCAGGCGCTGCACGTCGCCCTCGCGCGTCAGGTCGAAGGCGGCGGAGCCGAATCCCATGGTGTTCGCGTAGCCCGCCTCGCGCAGCGCGTTCAGGAGATGCGTGCCGAGGAATCCGGTGCCGCCCGTGACGACGATGCGGGTGGCGGGATCGATGAGCGGCTCCATGCCGCCCTGGGAGATCGGTTCCATGGGAGGCGCTGATCGTGCCGCAGCGCCCGGGGGGCGTCAAGCGCCCTGCTTGACCCTCGATGGGCCATGCGCGACGATGCGGGCCCATGTCCCGCTCCCTCCTGGACCAGGCCGCCGCCTTCTCCTTCCTCCTGCTCGTCGCGGCGCTCCCGTGGTCGATCGCGCCGATCTCGATCGCCGTGGTCCTCTGCGGTGCTCTGACGCTCGCGGCCTGGTGGTCGCCCGGCGGCCAGCGCTGGCAGCGCACGCCGGCGGACCTTCCCGCGCTCGGCTGGATCGCGGCACTGCTGATCGCATCCGTGTTCGCGCTCGAGCCGGCGCGCGCCTTCCCGCGCGTCACGAAGGGGCTCCTGCTCGCGCTCGTGCCGGTCGCGGCGTATCACGCGCGCGATCCGAAGATCATGAGGAGATCGATCGCCGCGCTCCTGATCTCCGCGGTGCCCGCGACGGTCTACGCGCTCGTCCGGTTCGTGCACGACGGGGGCGTCTTCCCGGCGCGGGTGAAGGGGCTGGTCGGCCACGCGCTCACCTACGGCGGTCAGGCCACGCTCCTCGCCACGGTCGCGATGGCGCTCGTGGCGCGGGGGCCCCGCCGCTGGAAGGTCGGCGCCGCCGCGTTCCTTCTGCTCCTCGCGCCCGCGCTGATCGGCTCCTACACGCGGAGCGCCTGGATCGCCACGCTGGTCGCCGGCGCGGTCATCCTCGCGCGCCTGCGCGCGCGCTTCCTCCCGATCCTCGCGGGAGCGGCGGTCGCGGCACTCTTCCTGCTGCCGCCACACTACCGGGAGCGAGCGCTCAGCGCTTTCGACCCGCACAGCGTCTGGAACGTGGAGCGGCTCTACATGTGGGACGCCGGCGCGCGCATGTTCCGCGACCATCCCGTCACGGGGGTGGGGATCCAGGACCTGAGCGAGCTCTACCGGAAGTACCGCGTGCCGCAGGCGACCGAGGATCACGGCCACCTCCACAACGTCGTGGTGCAGGTGGGAGCGACGATGGGGGTCGTCGGGCTCGCCGCGCTCACCTGGCTCCTGGTCGGGCTCTTCCGCACGGCGGGGAACCACTGGCGCGCGCCGCTCCCGCGCGGCGATCTGGGGTCGGCGATGCGGCTGGCCGCGGTCGCGGCGCTCGTCGCGTTCCTCGTGGCCGGGATGTTCGAGTGGAACCTGGGCGACGAGGAGCTGCTGGACTTCCTCTGCGTCCTGGTGGGCATGGGATTCGCCGCCGCCGCCTCCTCCGCCGGTCTCTCGGCTGGAAGCGCCCGGTCCCGCGCTGGGGTACCATCGGTGGATGCCCCGCCCCGCGGCGCTCGTACTGACCCCTCGATTTCCGTGGCCCCTCGATGACGGAGGGCGGATCGTCCTCTGGCAGAGCGTCTGGTCCGCGGCCCGCACCCACGACGTCACGCTGATCTCCTTCGTGCCGCCGGCGGAAGTCTCCGCTCCGGTGGCGGAGCCGGTCGCCGCCGTGTGCGCGCGGATCGTGCGCGTGGCGCACCGGCCGCCGCCGCTTCCGGTCGCGGCCTGGCGCGGCGCCGTCGGGCGATGGCCCTTCACGCTCGCGCGCTACCAGGACCCGGCGTTCGCGCGCGCCGTCCGCGAGGCGGTGGCGCGCGACCGTCCGGAGTACGTCCTGGCGAACCATCTGCATCTGGCGCCCTACGTCGAGGACTTGAGCGGCGTGCCGATGGTGCTGCGCGAGCACAACGCGGAGCACCGGTGGATGGAGCGCCAGGCCAGGGACCGCGGCCCCTCCGCGGCCGGACTCTACGCGCGGCTCCAGGCGAAGCGCCTCCGCATGGCGGAGCGCCGCCTGTGCGAGCGCGCGGCGCTCGTGCTCGCGATCCAGGAAGGGGAAGCGGCGGCGCTCCGCGCGATCGCTCCGGAAGCGCGCGTGCGGACGCTCCCGGTCGGCGTGGATCTCGGGCGCTTCCTGGAGCCCAGCCCCACCCGCCCGCCCGTGGTGCTCCTTCCCGGATCGTTCGCGTGGGCGCCCAACGCCGAGGGGGCGCTCCGCTTTCTCGAAGAAGGCTGGCCCCGGATCCGCGCGGAGGCGCCCGAGGCCCGGTTGCGCCTGGCGGGGAAGGCCCCTCCGGCCGCGCTGCGCGCGGCTGCCTCGCGCGCCGGCGACCGCGTCGTCGTCGCGGCCGACGTGCCCTCGATGGAGGAGGAGTACTCGCGCGCGACGGTCGTGGTGGTGCCGCTCTGGGTCGGCGCGGGCGCGCGCGTGAAGATCGTCGAGGCGATGGCCGCGCGCGCTCCGGTCGCCGCCACCTCGCTCGCCGCCGAAGGGCTGGACCTCGAGCCGGAGCTTCAGTACGCGTGCGCCGACGAGCCGCGCGATCTGGCCGATGCCGTCATCCGGCTCCTGCGCGATCCCGCCGAGCGGATCCGCCTGGGGGCGCAGGGCAGGGCCCTGGCCGAGGCGCGATGGTCGCTGGAGTCGACCGCGCGGCGGCAGGCGGCCCTGATCGGCGAGGTCGTGGGGCGGCCGGGATCGTCGCGACCCGAGCGCGCCGCGGGGGAGGCGGCCCTCCGCACGTGAGCGAATACGGGCTCCTCCTCGCCTCCGCGCTCGTCTCCGCCGTCGTGAATCTCCTCGGACTGGCGCGGCGCGGGCCGGTCCGCCGGATCCTCGTCGTGAAGCTGGACCATCTGGGCGACGTGATCACCGCCACCCCGGCGCTCCAGGCGCTCCGGGAAGCGCATCCGGAGGCGGAGATCGACCTCCTGATGGCGCCCTCGGTCGCGCCCCTGTTCGAGGGGCTGCCCTTCCTCACGCGCGTTCGGACGTACGATTCGCCGCGCTATCGCCGCGCGGGCGGCGACGCGCGACGGCGGCGGTCGCCCCCGATACCGGCCGGCGCCCGCTACGACGTGGTGGTCGAGCTGCGGGGCGACGCGCGCACGCTCCTCCTTCCGTTCCAGGTGGGCGCGACCCGCCGGCTGGATCGCGGGACGGCCCGGCTCCGCGACTGGATCGGGCGACGGCTCCATCCCGCGCGGCCGCCCCTCCACGAGGTGGAAGCGAATCTCGCGATCGTCCAGCCGCTGCTCGGCGGCCGCGCGAGCGCCGCCGGCGCGCGCGTCCAGGTTCACGTTCCCGACGCCGCGCGCGCGTCGTTGGCGCGGCGCCACGCCGAAGCCGGCGTCTCCGCGGATCGTCCCGTGGTGGCCCTCCATCCCGGCGCCTCCTGGGCGCCGCGCGCCTGGCTCCCGGAGCGCTTTGCGGCGATTGCCGATTGGATCGAGGCGCACTATGATGCGCAGGTCGTCATCATGGGCTCGGCGGGGGAGCGGGACGTCGAGGCCGCGGTGCGGTCGCACGCGCGCGGGAGCGCCCTGTCCTGGTTCGGGACGCTCTCCATCGCGGAGGCGGGCGCGCTGCTCCAGCGATGCCGTCTCCTCATCGGAAACGACGGTGGAATCGCGCACCTGGCGGCCGCGTGCGGCACGCCGGTGGCGGCGCTCTTCGGCCCTCAGGACCCGCGGCGGTTCCGCCCGTGGGCCGAGCGGGTCGTCGCGCTCCACCATCGCGTCCCCTGTTTCCCCTGCAGCCAGGTGCGATGCGTCCGTCCCGAGCTGCCCTGCGTGAACCTGATCGAGATCGCCGAAGTGGAGGCGGCCGCGCGCGCGCTTCTCGGACCGCCGCCGCTCCGATCGTGACGACCCGGAGCCACTGAAGCCCCATGTTCTCGAGGCACCGCCAGCTCTTCGCCAGCGCCGTGTTCGCACTGGACGCCCTCCTCATCTTCGGCTCCTGGTTGGCGGCCTACTGGGCGCGATTCCACCTGCTCCCGCTCGCGGCGCCGCTCGGGATTCCGCCGATGCGCGCCTACCTCTGGATGGGCGCCGTGCTCACGCCGGTGTCGCTCCTCGTGCTGCGGAGCTTCCGCCTCTACCGCTCGGCTCGCACGGCCCGGCTCTCGCAGGAGCTGCTCGCGGTGCTCCAGGCGATCGCGATCGTCGCGGCGCTCGCGGCGCTCGGCTCCTACTTCCTACGGGGCGAGGTCGCGCGCTCCGTCCTCCTCCTCTTCGCGGTCCTGGCGGCGTTCACGCTCTGCGGGGCCCGCGTCGCCGTGCGCTCCACCTTGCGACGACTTCGGCGGCAGGGGCACAACCTGCGCCACGTGCTGATCGTGGGAACGGGACCGATGGCGGCGCACGTGGCGCGGAAGATGACGCTGCACGCCGACTACGGCTTCCAGGTACACGGCTTCGTGAGCGCGTTGCCGCGCGCCGAGGGGAGTGCCGAGTCCGTCACGGAGGCCGCGGGTTTCCCCGTGCTCGGCTGCGTGGACGATCTGCCGGAGCTCGTCGAGCGCACCGGCGCCCAGCTGGTTTACCTCGCGCTGGCGCGCGAGGAGCATGAAGCCGAGCTCCTCGCCCTGGAGCGCCTCAGCGATTCCACGGCCGCGGTGCGGCTGGTTCCCGACCTGGCGCGCGCGTTCACGCTGAACGCGAGCGTCGAGGACTTCGACGGCATGCCGGTGGTGCTGGTCACCGAGAGTCCCGACCAGGGCTGGAACGGCGTCCTGAAGCGCGCGTTCGACGTCGTCTTCGCGGGCGCCGGGCTGCTCGTCCTGTGGCCGGTTCTGCTCGCGATCGCGGTATGGATCAAGCTGGATTCCAGGGGCCCCGTCTTCTTCGTCCAGGACCGCGTGGGGCTGAACGGCCGGCGCTTCCGGATGCTCAAGTTCCGCACCATGGTGCCGGAGGCCGAATCGGACGGCGCGCGGTGGACGAAGAAGGACGATCCGCGCCGCACGCGCGCCGGCGCGGTGCTCCGGAAGCTCTCGCTGGACGAGCTGCCGCAGCTCTGGAACGTGTTCGTCGGCGCGATGAGCCTGGTCGGGCCCCGTCCCGAGCAGCCGCTCTTCGTGCACCAGTTCCGCGCGTCGGTGCCGCGCTACATGCTGCGCCATCACGTGAAGGCGGGGATCACCGGGTGGGCGCAGGTGAACGGGCTGCGAGGCGACACGCCGCTGGAGCGGCGGATCGAGTACGACCTCTACTACATCGAGCACTGGTCGATGGCCTTCGACCTGAAGATCCTCGCGCTCACGGTGGTGCGTCTGTTCCGCGATCCGAGCGCCGTCTAGCGGCTCCGTGGCCGCTCCCTCCCCGATCGTGACGCTCCCGCCGGGCGGGCCGCCCCACGTCACGGTGATCACCGTGGTGCGGAACGCGCGCGCGACGCTCCCGGCCACGATCGAGAGCGTGCTCGCGCAGACCCACCGGCCGCTCGACTACCTGGTCCTCGACGGGGCGTCGACCGACGGCACCCTCGACCTGCTCCGCGCGCGCGAAGGGAGTCTCCGCTTCGAGAGCGCCCCCGACGCCGGAATCTACGACGCCATGAACCGGGCGATCGCGAGGGTCGAGCGCCGCGACAGCTATCTCTTCTTCCTGAATGCCGACGACCGCTTTGTTGCGCCCGACGCGGTTGCGCGCGTGGTCGGCGGCGGCGGGGGCGCCGATTTCGTCCACTGCCTGCTCGAATGGCGCGACGACGCGCTCCGCACGCGGGAGATCGTCGGCGGACCGGTCTCGCTGGCGCGGCTTCGCCTCCAGAACCGGTGCGGGCACCAGATGATCTTCTGCCGCCGCTCCGTGTTCGATGCCGCCGGCGGCTTCGACCTCCGCTTCGCGATCGCGGCCGACTACGACTGGGTGATCCGCGTGTTCCAGCGGCCGGAGATCACGAAGCGCTTCGTGCCGGAGGTCGCCGCCTCGATGGGAGCGGGCGGCGTGAGCGAGCGGCGGTACGTGCGCCTCCTCCGCGAGCGCGGCCGCATCGTCCGCGAGCGCTTCGGGGCCCAAGCCGCGGCGGAATTCGCACTCTTCGCGGGTGCCGTGGAGATGCCACGCCTCGCCCTGCGGCGCCTGCTCGGCGCGGTGGGGATGCTTCGGGCCGCGCGGCTCGTTCGCCGCGCCGTTCGCGGCACGCCGCCCGGGACTCAGTCCAGCGCTTCGTAGACCCGCTCGTGCTCGCGCGCGCAGCGGTCCCACGTGAAGAGGGCCGCGCGGGCGCGGAGCGCGATCGCGCCCTCGGGCGTTCGTCCCTGTTCCAGGCAGCGCTCGATTCCCGCGGCCATGCTCTCCCGGTCCTCGGGGTCCGCGAGGATCGCCAGCGTGCCGACGACCTCGGGGAGCGCCGCCGCGGGCGATCCCACGATCGGGCATCCCAGCGACATCGCCTCCAGCACCGGCAGGCCGAATCCCTCGGAGCGCGACAGATAGAGGAGCCCGGCCGCGCGCTCGTACGCCCATCGCAGCTCCGCGTCGTCGGCCGCGCGATGGAGCACGCGCTCCAGGGCGCCGCATCGCGCGGCGGCATCGCGCTCCTCCGCGCTCAGCGGACCTCCCCCGACGCAGAGGAGCGCGGTCGCCCGTCCCGCGGCGCTCGCGGCCCAGGCCTCCATGGCCGGGAGGAAGTTCTTGTAGCCGTGACGGTCCCCGACCCAGAGGAAGAAGGGCAGGGGAACGGCGGGCATCGGCCGTGCGGCGATCCCCGTCCAGTCGGGCGCGCCGGCATGGATCACGTGCAGCTTCGCCTCGGGCACGTCGACGGAAGCGAGCAGATCGCGCCGCGTCGCGTCGGAGATGCAGACGATCCGGTCCGCGCGCGCGCAGAGCGCGCGCTTCCAGCGCGCGGCGTCCGCGGCCTGCCAGAAGCGCCGGCGGAAGAGTCCCGCGAACCGCTCGTGGGTCATATCCCAGACGGTCGCGACGACGGGGCTGGTCCGCGGCAGCGACCGGGGGTCGCGATAGTACGTGGGGTGAAGGATCGCGCCCCGGCGCGCGGCGTCGCGAAGAGGCCCGCGGTCCCAGGCCGCGTTCAGGAGCGCTCGCGGTCGCGTGAGCCCCCTTCGGTGCGGTACGAACGCCGCCTCGCGGACTGGTACGGCCAGCGTCCGGAGCGCCGGCGACTGGTGCCACCCGGCCAGCACCTCCACGGGACGGGACAGGCGCGCGATCGTCTCCTTGAAGTAGCGGGTGATGCCGCCCCGGCTCTGGATCCGGAAGGCGTCGCCCGTGAAGACGACGGGCCGCATCAGCGCGGTTCTTCGCCGCGCGCCGCGGCGCGGACTCGCTCGCTGTCGGCCAGCGTGAGTGCCGGGCGGAGCCGGCGCACCGCCGGCTCCAGCGCTCCCCCCAGGCGCAGCGCGAGCCACCACGCCGCCGCCGGAATGGGCCGCCTCCCAAAGACCTGGTACGCGGGCCCGATCCGCGCGTGCGGGTAACCGGCCTCGCGCCCCAGGAGCCGCAGCGTGTCGGGCCGGTAGAACGCGACGTGCTGGCCCGTCTCGGGGACCAGGTAGGGCCACGCCGGATCGGGGGTCACGCCGGGATGGAGCTCCGTGCTCGTCACGATCCACTCGGGGCCGAGTGCCGCGATCCGGCGAAATTCCTCGAGCGGGCGCGCCCAGTGCTCCAGCACCTCGAACGCGGTCACGACCCGCGGCGTCCCGATCGCGGGGCTCCATTCGAACCCGCGCGCGAAGAGGTTCGCGGCGTAGGGGTCGCACCAGGTGAACGAAAACCCCGCGTCGCGCATGAGGCGCGTGAAGAGGCCGTATCCGCCGGCGTAGTCCAGGCAGGGATCGCCGCGGACGCCCGCCAGGTGGAGGAAGGTCGCGACGATCCGGCGTGCCGCCAGGTTCCGCTGGAGCACGCCGGTGTCGGCGGCCGCGATGGGCGAGGCGTACGCCTTTTTCAGCCAGGTCGGCTCCTCGGTCTGCGTGAGCCCGCAGCGCGGACACTGGAAATATCCAACGTCGTGCCGTCCGAGAACGGTCTTCGAGAACAGGGACGCGGCCGGCCCGCCGCAGAGCCGGCACGCGATGGTTGCGGCGCTCATGCGCCCTCGAGCACGGCGTCCAGCGCCGCGCGGATCGAGCGAGCGTAGTCGGCGCGCGTGTAGACGCGCCGCGCCAGCGCGAGCGAGGCCTCGGAGCGCGCGCGGACTTCGGAGGTGCTACGACGGGCCAGGTCGTCCACCACGGCACCCAGCGTGGGGAGATCGGTGCCGGGCAGCCGGATCACTTCGGGATCGTCGATGTCGCACGCCGCGCTTCCGACGCAGGGGATCCCGAGCGAGAGCGCCACCGTGATGGCACCGCATTGCGCCTCGGCGCACGAGGGGAGGATGAGCCAGCCGGCGCGCTCCTGCGCATCCCGGAACGCGGGCGCGTCCACGTCCAGGAAGCCGATCGCGCGGATGTTGGGTGTCTCGAACAGCTCGCGCCGGTAGGCCTCGACGAAGTCGGGCTCCTGGCGGAAGCGGGAGAGCACGATCAGGGTGAGCTCGGGCCGGGCGGCGAACACCTCGAGGAGCAGGTCGAGGCCCTTGTGGACCTGCCCCAGGCTCGCGAGGAAGAGGAAGCAGCGCGGATCACGGCGGTCGGGGGGCGTCGGGACGAGGTCTTCGTAGCCGTTGTTCACCAGCCGGTGCACCGGCGGAAGGCGGAACTCGTCGAAGGTCCGGATCGCCACGGTCCCCGCGAACGTGAGCATGGCGTCGAACGACTCGAACCGGCCGGGCGGAAAGGGAGGCACCTGCCGCCGCGGCTTGAGCGAGACGCCGCGTCGCGCCCGCAGGTCCAGGAGGCGCTGGCGCTCGGCGGCATTGCTCCACGAGGGGTTGCAGCCGCCGATGTAGGAGAGCCGTTTCGCGTCTGGGGCAACGTGCGCGTCGTACAGGGCCGGCTCCCGCGGATGGAGGTCGATCACCAGATCGTAGGCGCCGCGCAGCACCGGCCTTCGCTCGAACCAGTCCGCCACGTCCAGGGCGTAGCCGCGCTCGGCGAGCGCGCGCGCCAGCTCGTGCACCTGGCCCACGTTCTGATGCGCATGGCGCCCGGGCTTCGTGCGGAAGAGCTCGACCACGTGCAGGAGAAGCGCTCGGCGCGCCGGCCGGTGGCCGTCCGCGGGCCGCCACGCGGCGTTCACGTCGCGCGCGAGACCCGAGCCGAAGAGGCGCGCTCGCGCGCGACGGGCGAGAGCGGCCGCGCGCTCGAGCGCGGGCCGAAGCGGCGTCAAAAGCCGTGATCTCGAGCCGGGAGCGTCCAAGCCGGCCGAGTATACCCGCTACCGGAGCACCTGGCTCGCGATCGCGGCCAGGAGGAGCGCCCCGCCGGCGAGGACTCCGACTTCCCGGGCCCCGAGGGTCACGCCGCGGCGGCTCATGATCAGGGCGGCGGCGATCGCGGCGATCACGCCGGCCGCGGCGTAGGCGCGGGGCAGGCTCAACGTGCCGGAGCCCGTCGCGGTGAACGCGGCGTAGCTCACGGCGAGCGCGACCGGGAAGGCGATCGCGATCGGCGCGTAGAGGCGCAGCCCGCCGACCGGCAGCGCGCCGAGGAGGAGAACCTGCATGCCGACGCGTCCGTACTCGCCGAGCAGCGCCCAGGCCATGAGCGGACGCGCGGGATCGAACCGGTGCGAGAAGAGGATCCGGAGCAGGGGCGTCGAGATCATCATGCCGATCCCGAAGAGCAGCGCCGCGAGGGCGAAGATCGCGGGACCCTGGCGCCGCGTGTAGGCGCCCGCCGCGGCCGCCCCGCGGCCGGGTCCGGCCGCCGCGACCGCCGCGCTCAGCGTGCCGAAGGCGTAGCTCGCGAGGTAGGTGTAGAAGAGCGACCCGGTCAGCTGGCTCAGCGCCAGGGCGGCCTGGAGGAATCCGTTCGCGGCGGCCCCGTAGGTCCGCACGTAGTGCGCCCGGAGCACGAGGAGCACGCCCTGATCGAGCAGCCCGAGCGCCAGGCCCGCGGCGCCGACCCGGGCCATCGCCCACGCGGGCTCGCCCGGATTCCCGGCGGTGCCGCCCACGAACGCGGTCCGGTATCCGCGGCGGTGGACGGCGAGCGCGGCCAGGCATCCGGCGGGGTAGAGCACGGCGGCCGCGATCATCGCCCCCGCCAGCCCCCATCGGGGCACGAGGAGAAAGGTCAGCGCCGTCGCGGGGAGGGCCCCGAGAGCGGCGATCGTGATCGGCGGTCGGATGTCGCCTCGGCCCGCGGCCAGCGCGAGGAGCGTTCCCGCGGCGGCGAGCCCGACGATCCCGATCGAGGCGATGCGAAAGAGCGGCGCGTAGGTCGCGGATCCCAGCAGGGCGCGCGCGAGGAAGGGAGCGCCGAACAGGACCAGCACCGCGACGAGGCCCGAGGTTCCCAGCGCGAGCCGGAGCGCGGTGCGCATGACCGCGCGCTCGCGCGCGCTGTCGCCTGCCGCCCGCGCCGCGCCGACCAGGCGCGTGACCGGCAGGCCCAGCCCGAGCCCGGCGGCCTGTCCCAGCCAGTTCATCGCAGACAGGACCTGGGCCAGCACGCCCAGCCCGGGCGCGGACAGGGTCGAGGCGAGCCACTTGTTGCGGAGAATACCGAGCGGTGCGTAGATCAACGCAGGTCCCGCGCCCCACGCGAAGCGCTGGAGGCGCCTGCTCCACGTGGCGAGCCGCTCGGTACCGGACATGGGGGCGGAGTCTCGGGGACGGCGCTGCCGGTGTCAATTTCACGCGTGGTATACTGCGGCCTCTATGCGCGTCCTCGTCCTCACGTCGCGCATGCCCTACCCGCCGGTCGGAGGCGACCGGTTTCGCGTCTATCACATGATGCGCGCGGCGGCGGAAGCCGGGCATGCGGTCCACCTCCTCTCGTTCGACACGCGGCGCCAGAGCGAGGACGATCTCGCTCCGCTCCAGCGCACGCTCCGGAGCGTGGACACCGTGCCGCTCCCGCGTCCGCTCTCGTGGCTGCGCGCGGCGCAGGCGATCCCCGGACGCTTTCCGCTCCAGGCGGCCTACTACCGCTCCGCGCGCATGCGGGAGCGCGTGGACGAGACGATGCGCCGCGTGCGGCCCCACGTCGTCGTGACGCATCTCTTCCGCATGGCGCCCTACGCCCTGCCGCACCTGGACCGCGGGCGCGCCCGCTGGGTCCTCGACCTCACCGACGTCATTTCCGCGGGGATCGAGCGCTCGCTTCCGTTCCGGAGCGGCGCCGACCGGTGGCTCTATCAGCTGGAGGGGCCGCGCATCCGCGACTACGAGGCCGCCGTGGCGCCCCGGTTCCACGAGTGCTGGGTGATCAGCCAGGCCGAGGCCCGGCACCTGGCGCGGATCGCCCCCGAGGCTCGCGTGCGGGTCGTTCCCAACGGAATGCACCCCGAACGGCTGCGCGCCCCCGCCGTGCGTGAGCGCGCCCGCCTTCTCTTCCTCGGATTTCACGACGTGTTCCACAATCGCGACGCCGTGCGGTTCCTGGTGCACGAGGTCTTCCCGCGGGTGCGTGCCGAAGTGCCCGAGGCGACGCTCGCCATCGCGGGGAAAGGCTCCGAGGCGCTGCGCGGGTGGGCCGAGCGGGTCCCGGGCGTGCGGGTGCTCGGGTTCGTGGACGATCCCGAGGGCGAGCTCGCCCGCTCCACGCTGTTCGTCGCGCCGCATCGCTTCGCCGCGGGGGTTCAGAACAAGGTGGTCCAGGCGCTCGCGAGCGGCACGCCGGTCGTGACCACGCCGGCCGTTCGCGCCGGCCTCGAGCCCGTGCCCGAGGGGATCCTGCGCGTCGGCGAAGACGCCGGCACGATCGCGACCCACGCCATCACGCTCCTTCGCGATCCCGAGGCGGCGGCCGCGCTGGGCAGTCTCGGCCGCGCCTGGGCGCGCGCCCGGTTCACCTGGGACGCCTCGGTGCTCGCGATGGAATCGGCGCGCGACGCCGGCACCCGCTCGGGCACGGCGTCGACACCGATCCGGGCGCTCCCCCGCTGAGCGATGCGCCCCGCGTGACGACGACCTCCGCCTGAGGATGCGCGCGGTTTGACGTCGCACCTGACACCGCTCGTCGCCCCGCTCGCCTTCGCCGTGGCGCTCGCCGTGACGCCGCTCTTCCGCCGCCTCGCGCCCGCCCTCGGATATCTCGACCATCCCGATCCGCGGAAACACCATCCCGAGCCGACGCCGCTCCTCGGCGGCGTGGCCGTGGCCCTCGCGGTCGCGCTGGGGATGCTCTTCGGAAACGTCCTCTTCCATGCCGACATCGAATGGCCGCGCGCCGGCGTGCTCTTCGGGGCCGCGCTCTCGCTCGCGCTCGGGTTGGTGGATGATCGCCGGCCGATGCGGCCGATGGGGAAGCTGGCGGGGCAGATCGCGGCCGCGGTGACGCTGATCCTCTGGGGCGCGCGCGGCGGCGGATTTCTCGCGCAGCAGCCGCTCCTCGCGGCGATCGCTCTCGTCGGCGTCGTCGGCCTGTTGAACGCGGTGAACTTCCTCGACGCCATGGACGGCATCGTGGCCGCGGTGGTGCCGATCTCGGCGGCCGGATTCCTCGCCCTTTCGCTCCTCTTCGGGGCGGGAATGGACCGCGCGCTCGGATGGGCGCTGGCGGGAGCCTGCGCCGGATTCTTCGTCTACAACGCCCCTCCCGCGCGCATCTTCCTGGGCGATGCGGGGAGCCATCTGCTCGGCTTCGTCCTGGCCACGCTGGCGCTGCAGGCCCTGGACGACGCCCTCACGGTGCCCCATGCGGCGGGGGTTCTCTGTATCCTTTCGTATCCGTTCTTCGACGTCCTCTTCGTGGTCTTCGACCGCCTGGCCACCGGCCGTCCCATCGCCGAGGGAAGCACCGACCATACGACCCACCGACTTGGTCGGATTTGTGGACGGTGGGGGACTGTGGCCTTAATTTCCCTCCTCGTGACTGTCACTTCCGCCCTCGGAATCGGGGTCTGGAGCCTGAAAAGTGCTCCGCTGGCACTGGGCGCAGTCCTAATTTTGGCGCTTGGATACGCCATTTTCGGGGCTTCGCTGAGACGAAAGCGTCTCACCCCCACTTCCGACACTTGACAATCGAGTTTTACAGTTGTATTGTACATCGTCGACCGGGACCTTCCGACGCGCAGGGCGCGCCGGCACTGTGAGGCAAGGACGCGATGTCCCAACATACCGATCCATTCCACGAGAACGAGTCGGCCGCCTCGTCGAACCCCCTGGGTAAGCCTTTGGGAGACCCACTTCCGAAACCCTTCGGAAGCCATCCCGCGAATCTGCCCGAAAACGATCCCCTCGAAGCCCTGAGCCGCGGGCTGTCGCAGTGGGAGCGGGAGCTCCTGACCCAGCCGCGATCGCCTTCGCGTCCCCGGGTCACCTCCGATCTCGACCGGCTGCAGCATCTGCTGCACGCGAGCCGCGCGGTCACGAGCACGCTCGATCTGAACGAGCTTCTCGTGCGCATCGTGGACGCGGTGGTACAGGTCGCCGGCGCCGATCGCGGCTTCCTGATGCTCTGCAGGGAAGACGGCAAGCTCCACTTCGAGGTCGCGCGCAGCAAGGACGAGACCACCGTGCCCTCCGACGACTTCCAGATCTCCTGGGGGATCGCCGAAGAGGCCGCGCACCGCCGCGAGACCGTCTGGGTTCCCGACGCGATGGGCTCCTCGCTCTTCCAGGATCGAAAGAGCGTGCGCGAGCTCTCGCTTCGCACCGTCGTCGCGTTTCCGATCTCCAATGCGGGACGCGTCCTCGGCGTGCTCTACATCGACTCGCACTCCATCGCCCACGAGTTCACTCCCGACGACATCACCCTCCTCGAGGGCTTCGCCGCGCTCGTCGCCGTGGCGCTCGAGAACGCGCGCCTGCACGAGGCGCTGAAGGACTCCAAGAGCCGCCTCGAGATCGAGAACCTGAATCTCCGCCGCGCGCTCAAGGAGGACGTCCGCTACGGACTCCTGATCGGGAAGAGCCCGCGCATGCAGCGCGTCGTGGACCTGATGGAGAAGGTGATCCCGACCCAGGTTTCGGTGCTGGTCACCGGCGAGACGGGGACGGGGAAGGAATTGGTCGCGCGCGCGATCCATCTCCACGGGCCGCGCAAGGACCGGAACTTCATCGCCGTCAATTGCGGCGCGCTCCCGGAGAACCTGCTCGAGAGCGAGCTGTTCGGCTACAAGAAGGGCGCCTTCACGGGTGCGAACGAGGACCGCGTCGGATTGTTCGAGGCGGCCGACCAGGGGACGCTGTTCCTCGACGAGGTGGGCGAGATGCCCGCCTCGCTGCAGGTCAAGCTCCTCCGCGTGCTTCAAGATTCGCAGATCCGCCGCGTGGGCGACACGGTCAGCCGCCGCGTGGACATCCGCCTGATCACGGCCACGAACCGCGATCTTCGCGCCGAGGTGGACGGCGGCCGCTTCCGCCAGGATCTCTTCTACCGGTTGAACGTGGTGCCGATCGAATCGCCGCCGCTCCGTGAGCGCGGCGAGGACATCCTTCTCCTCGCGCAGCACTTCCTGGACCTCTTCGCGAAGCAGCAATCGAAGACGACCCGCGGTCTCACCGTGGAGTCGCGGGAGCTGCTCCTGCGCTACCCGTGGCCCGGAAACGTCCGGGAGCTGGAGAACGCGATGGCCCGCGCGGTCGCGCTGGCCGACGAAGGAGCCCCGCTCGAGCCCTCCCTGTTCGGGTTGGGCGCGACGGTGTCCCGGCGCTGGGACGGCCAGCACACGCTGCGGGAGACGCTGGACGCCGTCGAGGCCGAGACGATCCGCGAAGCGCTCCGCCAGTGCGAGTCGAACGTCTCGCGCGCGGCGCGCGCCCTGGGCGTGAGCCGTCAGCACCTCCACAATCGGATGAATTTCCACGGGATCCGCCGCGCGCGGATCCTCAGCGAATCCAACGGGCAGTGACCCCCGAAGCGACCGCGCGCGGGCCCGCCTCGCCGGCGGCGCACGGGCCCGCGAGCGGAACCGTCGCCCGCCGTCTCGCCTCGCTCCGCGCGATCCTCATGCAGAGCGACGCCGCGCTGCGCGAGAAGCTCCCCGAGTACTTCCTCGTCTACTACAAGCACCTGAACATCCTCCGGAATCCGGCGCGCATCGAGCACGTCCTCCAGAAGGGGCGCGCGATGTTCGACTACCTGGAAGCCGAGGGAAAGGACGTGCTCGACCTGGGGGCGGGATTCGGCATCGAGGCGCTCCTCGTCGCGATCTACGGTGCCCGGCGCGTGCTCGCCACCGAGATCGACCGCGACATGGTCGCCGTGGGGACCTACCTGGCGCAGGCGGTGGATCCGCCGCTCTCGCCCGAGCACTTCGAATCGCGGTACGGGGACGGGATCGCGATGGAGCTTCCTTCGGCGTCGTTCGACGGGGTCATGGCCAACTGCGTCATCTCCCACGTCCGCGACCTCGAGGGATTTCTGCGTGAAGCCAACCGGCTGCTTCGGCCGGGGGGCATCTTCTTCCTGAGCGACGAGAACAACTCCCTCTACCTGCCGGCGCGGGGACGCCGCCGGCGCGGATGGCGCGACATGGAAGCGGAGCCGAACGGCCCCTACTTCGCGGCGCGCCGCGCCCTGATCGGCGAACACTTCCCCTCGCTCGCGCGCAACCAGCTCTTCGAGGCGACCCGCGCGACGCGGGGCCTGGTGGGCGCCGACGTGATCGAGGGGACGCGCGAGCTGCTCGAGACGGGCGCCGTCCGGCGCCGCCCGGATTTTCGCTATCGCGACCCGCGCGACGGCCAGTACCCCGAGCGCGAGCTGAATCCCTTCTGGATGAAGGGGAAGTTCAGGGAGGCCGGGCTGGAACCGGAGCTTCTTCCCGCCTTCTTCTCCCGGAAGATCGAGACGCACCCGCGGCAGTGGGTGAAGGACGTTCTACGGTTCTTCTGCACCCGCTGGCCGGTCCTCTCCGTCTACGTGTGGCCGATCATGCGGATCCGGGGGCGAAAAGTACGTTGACACCCCGCGCGGCGCGCCGATAGGCTGCGCCCGTGCGATGGGCCGTAGGTTGGATCCTCCTGGCCGTCCTGTTCACGCCCTCGGCGGTATCGGCCCAGGGTGCCGCGCCGCCGTCGCCCCCCGTCCCGACCCAGGCACTCCCCGCTCCCACGAACTTCGTCGCCCAGGACAAACCCGGCGATTCCGGCGGCTCGATCCTTCTCACCTGGACCGATCCCGACAGCGCGGCGCTTCCCGCGGGATCGTTGATCGAGATCCGGCGCGCGGAGGCGCCGGCGTTCGAGTGGAAGGCGCTCGCCGAGGTGCCGCTCGGGACGCAGACGTACACGGACGCGAGCGCGGCGGAGAAGCATACGTATCGGTACGAGCTTCGCGCCCGCGCGCCGGCCGCGCCGGCCGATACGACCCGCGCGGCCGCCGCCGCCCCGACCGCCGCGGCGGGGACCGCCGTCGTGAGCGAGCCGGCCTCGGCGCACGACAACTGGTTCCGGAAGGACCGCACCAACTCCCTCATCGCCACGCTCATCTTCCTCGTCGCTCTCCTCGGCTCGATCCAGATGGCCCACTCCGGCAAGCCGATCTTCATCCGGCGCATCGCCGGACTGAACGCCGTGGACGAGGCGATCGGCCGCGCGACCGAGACGGGGAAGAAGGTGCTCTACATCCCGGGCATCCAGAGCATGGACGACATCCAGACGGTGGCCTCGATGTCGATCCTGGGCCACGTCGCGCGCGCCACCGCGCGCTACGGCACCGACCTCGACGTCGCGAACAAGGATCCGCTCACGTTCGCTTCCGCGCGCGAGACGGTGCGCGGCGCCTATCTCGCCGAGGGGCGTCCCGACCTCTATCGCGAGGAGATGGTGAACTACGTGACGTACGACCAGTTCGCCTTCACCGCCGCGGTCTCGGCGCGCATGGTGCGCGAGCGGCCGGCCACGATCTTCCTGGTCGGGTACTTCTTCGCGGAGTCGCTGATCCTGGCCGAGACGGGGCAGTCGGTCGGCGCGATCCAGATCGCGGGACAGGCCGATCCCACCCAGCTCCCCTTCTTCGTCGCGACCTGCGACTACACGCTGATCGGCGAGGAGCTGTACGCCGCCAGCGCCTATCTCTCGCGCGAACCGGTGCTCCTGGGCTCGATCCGGGGGCAGGACATCTACAAGGCGCTCTGCATCGTGGTCGGCCTGGCGGGAATCGCTTTCGCCACGTTCGGCAGCATGTGGGTCGCGAAGCTTCTCCAGACCCAATGAGAACGGCCGCGCGCCCGGAGGAGACCGCAGCGTGAACCTCGAGTTCGGACGCGTCGCGCTGGTTCTCTGCTTCTTCGTGCTTCCCGCGATCGGCATCGCGCTGGGGCTGGGGAGCCCGGCGATGCGGAGCCGCATTCCTCTCATCGTCGCGTTCATCGCCGGGATCGTCCCGATCCTGTCGCTCTACGTACCCAAGAACTTCCTCTCGGGCGAGACGGGGATGAGCCCCCGCCTGGATCAGTGGCTCATCATCGTGGCCGGCTTCGCGCTCCTCCTCGGCATCGTGAACGTGATCCAGAACAGCAGCCGGAAGGTGGCGCGCCGCGAGGCGGGGTGGTTCTTCTCGGCCGTGCTCCTGACCGGGCTCTTCGTCATGGGCTCCTTCTCCATCTGGGGGGCGGTCTCGGGCCAGGGGATCGGCTTCGCCCCGGACGGCTCGTCCACGCCGTTCAAATGGATGGAGGACCGGTTCTTCCAGCCGCTCCAGTCGACGATCTTCTCGCTGCTGGCCTTCTTCATGGCCTCGGCCGCGTTCCGCGCGTTCCGCGCGCGGAACACGGAGGCGACCATTCTCCTGTTCGCGGCGGGGCTCGTGATGGCGGGGCGCGTGCCGCTGCTCGAGTTCCTCGCGGTTCCGTTCCCGCCGCTCCAGCCCGCCGCCGCCTCGGCCAGCCAGGCCCTCGGGCGGCTCACGGAATGGATCATGGACACGCCCAACGGCGCCGCGCAGTCGGGGATCATCATCGGCGCCGCGCTCGGCGCCGCCTCGATGGCGGTCCGCGTCATCCTCGGGATCGAGCGCGGCTATCTCGGTCTGGGGAGCAGCGAATCGTGAGCGGGGTCCGCTAGATGCAGCGCTTCTTCCGCTGGATGCTGGCCCTCGACCGCCGGTGGATCTATCTCTTCGTGCTGGTGAGCCTCATCACCCCGATCGTCGTGCCGATCGGGCTGCCGGTCACCACCACCGCCTCCACCCGCAAGGCGTTCGAGTTCATCGAGCGGCTGAAGCCCGGCGACGTGGTCTGGATCTCCTACGACTACGGCCCCTCGTCGGCGCCCGAGAACGACCCCATGGCGGAGGCGTTCCTGCGCCAGTGCTTCCTCAGAAAGCTGCGCGTCATCGTGTGCGCCTTCTATCCGCTCGGCGGGCTGGGGCTCGCGAACAACTCGGTCGCGCGCATCGTGGCCGAGACGCCGGGACTCCGGTACGGGGTCGACTACATCAATCTCGGCTACAAGGACGGCGCGGCCGCGGTGATGCGGCGCCTGGGCGACAACATCGCTGACGCGTTCCCGACCGACGTGAACGGGCGCAAGATCTCGGAGTTCCCGATCATGAAGGGGATTCACGACATTCATCACGTCGCGCTGGTCTTCACGGTGGCCACGGGCGTCATCGGGGAATACTGGATCACGCAGGTCCACGCCCAGTTCGGCACGCCGATCATCATCGGGCCGACCGCCGTGAGCGCGCCCAAGTACTACGCCTACCTGAACGCGGGGCAGCTCGAGGGCATGCTCGGCGGCATGAAGGGGGCGGCGGAGTACGAGAAGCTCCTCATGGCGAAGTACCCGTCGCTGAACCGCTACTACCACGAGACCAAGTACTTCACGGCCACGAAGGGGATGGACGGGCAGACCGTGCTCCACACCGTGATCTTGATGTTCATCTTCCTGGGGAACGTGGCGTTCCTGGTCACGCGCGGGAAGGAGCGCAAGGCCCTATGAGCCGAACGGTCGGCGGATCGAAGGAGACTCGGGCGTGAGCGCGACCTTCCCCGGAATCGGGATCTGGATCTCGGCGCTCCTCACGCTCTTCGCGTTCTCGTTCCTCTACAAGGACAATCCCTTCTTCCGTTTCGCGGAGAGCCTCTTCGCGGGGGTCTCGCTCGGCTACTACATCGGCATCGTGCTGAACCAGACCCTGGTGCCGAATCTGTACGACCCCCTGAAGGCCGATTTCGCGGCGAACTGGGATCTGCTCGTGGCGGGGGGGATCGGGCTCCTGCTCTACATGCGCTACGTGCCGCGGATCGGGTGGGTGTCGCGCTACGCGCTCGCGATCTACGTGGCCTACTACATCGGCGTCGAGTTCACGCGGCGCATCCACGGCGAGGTGCTGCCGCAGCTGGCCCGGACGATCCAGCCGCTCTGGCCGTTGAACGCGAACACGCTGCTCGTGTCGTTCGTCTTCATCGTGGGGGTCTACAGCACGCTGACCTACTTCTTCTTCTCGAAGGAGCAGAACGCGGTGACGTCGCGGATCGCGCGGCTGGGGATCTGGTTCCTGATGATCTCGTTCGGCGCGGCGTTCGGATTCACCGTGATGGGCCGGATCGCGCTCCTGCTCGGCCGCCTCAACTTCCTGATCCTGAACTGGCTCTACCCCGCCCTAGGGATCTGAGGGGGCGCGTCGTTCGATTCGGAGGCGCCGCCTCCGTCCGCTCCGCCGTCCGCCGCGCTTCCGTCCTTCTCCGCTCCGTTGGCTCCCGTCTCGCGGGTCGTCGTCGAGGCCTTGAAGCTCACCATCGGAACCGTGGTCCGGTTTCCCGCCGGATAGTCCACCGTCACGATGTCGCGCAGCGCCGCCACGCGGTGGGTGAGCCCCGCGATCGTCTCCGTGGCCTGGCGGATCCGCTGTACCTTCTCCCGGGCCTCCGGCGGGATCCCCGGGTGCACGTACAGGAGCTGCGCGTTCCCCTGAATCACCTGTAAGGGGTTGTTGATCTCGTGGTTCAGCGCCACCGCCATCGCCGAGACCGCCTTCATCCGCTCCGCCTTGAGCCGCTCGTCGCTGGCCCGGTGGAGCGCGATCGCGTTCCGCACCTTGATCGGGAGCTGGAAGCGGATGTCCCACTCGGTGAGCGGCTTCATGAAGTAGTCCACCGCCCCCATGCTCAGGCTGCGCTCCACGTCGTCGGGCGCGGTCGAGGCGCTCGCGACGATGATCGGGATGTCGCGGTGCCGGTCGTTGGCCCGCATCGCGTGGAGCACGTCGAAGCCGTTGGGGTTCGGCATCATCAGGTCGAGCAGGACGAGATCGATCGTCTCCTTCGCCAGGATGTCGAGCGCCTTGCCCCCGTCCTCCGCCTCGACGAATTCGTACTCGCCCTTGCGGAGCACCATCCGGAGGAGCTTCCGGTTGTGCGCTTCGTCGTCAACGAGGAGGAGGCGGAAAGGCATGGTTCCTCTTCTCGATCAGGGCTTCGATGCGCGCGACCAGCTCATCGGCGCTCACGATCGGCTTGGAGATGTAGTCGTCCGCGCCCGAGGCGCGCAGGAAGTTCTCGCGTGAGCCCTTCATGGCATGGGCGGTCGCGAGGAGGATCGGGATCCGGCCGGCCACGGGATCCCGCTTGAGCCGCCGCGAGATCTCCAGTCCGTCGACCGGCGTTCCGTCCCACTCGCTGTTCGAGAGCGAGACGTCCATGATGATCACGTCGATGTCGCCGGAGCGGGCGCGCTCCAGCACCAGCGCCGGGTCTTCGGTCACCTCGACCGTCAACCCCGCCTTGCGCGCCAGGATCAGCTGGAACAGCTTGGCGTTCATCGGGTCGTCCTCGACGACCAGGATTCGCCCCGGCACGGCACCCTCCTCCTGGCGGACTACCGGAGCGCCGGCTCCGAAGCCGGCGCCGCGAACGAGACCGTCGCGCGCGTGCCCTGCTCCGGGCCGTCGCTCTCGACGGTGATGCTTCCGCCCATCCCCTGGACCAGCGCCCGCGAGATCGCGAGCCCGAGTCCGGTTCCCGAACGCCGTCCGGCGTAGGTGAGATCCACCCGGCCGAATTTCGTGAAGAGCCGGCGCTGCCCTTCCTTGGAGATTCCGATGCCCGTGTCCACGATCTCGACCTTGGCCTCGCCCGTGGCGGGCTCCCTCCAGGCGCGGACCCGCACCCCTCCCTTATCGGTGTACTTGAGGGCGTTCCCAAGCAGGTTCAGCAGGACCTGCCGCGCCCGGACCGGGTCCAGCCGGGCGGGGAGCGGGCCCTCGGGAAGCTCCGCGGCGATCGCGAGCCCCCGGCTCGCCGCGAGCGAGGCGACGGCGTCGAGCGCTTCCCGGACCGGGCCGCGCACGTCTCCATCGGTCATGGAGAGCTGGAAGCGCCCCGCCTCGACCTTCGCCAGGTCCAGGATGTCGTTCAGGAGTCCGAGAAGGTGCTCGGCGCTCGTGCGGATCCGCTGCGCGAAGTCGCGGGCCTCCTCCTCCGACTCGTGGTTGCCCTGCTCGATCAGGCTCGCGAAGCCGATGACGGCGTTGAGCGGCGTCCGCAGCTCGTGCGAGGTGT
Source organism: Candidatus Omnitrophota bacterium (assembly GCA_035496795.1). Classification (GTDB taxonomy): domain Bacteria; phylum Eisenbacteria; class RBG-16-71-46; order SZUA-252; family SZUA-252; genus DASQJL01. The sequence continues at coordinate 485 of DATJEJ010000022.1, read as the reverse complement.
TGGCGACGAACTCGCTCTGGGCCTGGCGCGCCTCCTCCAGCTCGGCGACCGCGCGCTGGAGCTGCTCGTTCAGGAGCGCGAGCTCGCGCGTGCGGTTCTCGAGATCCGCCTCACGCTCCCGGCGCTCGGTCACGTCGTGGCCCAGGAGGACGAGGGCGCTCAGCTTGCCCTGCCGGTCCACGGCGGGGGAGAGGCGCACCTCGGCGGGGAAGCGGGACCCGTCGGCGCGCACGAAGCAGACCTCCCCCGAGAATTCGCGCTCCCCGTCCAGCGCGCCGACCAGCCCGAACGGCTCCTCGCCGGCCCCCAGCATGGCCATCGATTCCAGCGGGCGGCCCGTGAGGCCTCCCGGGGAGGCCCCGAGGGCCTGCTCCGCGGCCGCGTTCGCGTAGGTCACCAAGCCCCCGAGGTCCAGGCCGAGCAGGATCTCGCCCGTGCCCATGGTGAACAGCGCGAGCAGCTGGTCGCGCCGCTCCATCCGGATC
>DATJEJ010000021.1:0-5968 GCA_035496795.1 Candidatus Omnitrophota bacterium | reverse complement strand
GCCTGGGTGCGCTCGGGCGGCTCGCTCCTGCTGGAGGGCGCGGCGGCGGCGGCCCTGCCCGAGTTCGACGCGCTGCTCGACTCGACGGGTGTCCCGCTGCGCTACGAGGCCGGCGCGGGGATCACCGGTCCCACCACGAGGATCTACCCCTTCGAGATCACGAGGGACGTGGTCGCGGCCGACATGCCCAGCTCCACGGCGCGGCTCCGCGCGACGGGGGCCGGAGCGGCGGTGCTGATCGAGGACGCGCAGGGATTGCCCACGCTCGGCGCGTCGTTCGTCGGGCGCGGCCGCGTCCTGGCCGTCGCGGGGCGGCTCTTCGCCGACGTCTCCTCGATCTTCGCCGACAACCGGAGGGTCGCCTCGCAGGCGTTCGGATGGCTGGGGGGCGCGGCGTGGCTCTCCGTGGCCCCGGGGTCGGGAACCACGACGGCGGGCCAGTCCGCGACCGTGACGGTCGCCTTCGACGCCGCGCAGCTTGCGGGCGCCGACTATCGCGGAGCGCTCGCCGTCCGCACGAACGATCCCGACCGGAGCGACCTCCTGGTCCCCGTGGACCTGTCGGTGACGCCGGCGCCCGACGCCGTGGCGACGCCCGCGTCGCTCGATCTCGGCACGGTCTTCGTGGGCGCCTCGCGCCTCGATTCGCTCCGCGTGCGGAACGTCGGCGTCCTGCCGCTCCACGTGTCCTCGGCCGCGATGGACCATCCCGATTTCGCCGCCGCCTTCGACTCGCTCACGCTGACGCCGGGCGCTTCGGTCATGATCCCGGTGCGCTATGCGCCTGCCTCGGTCGGCCCGGCCTCGGCCACCCTGACGGTGACCACCGACGATCCCGATCAGCCCGAGATCCGGATCGGGGTCAGGGCGGCGGGCGCGCCTCCGCCCGACGTGGACGTCGTGGCGGGGCCGGTGGGCGCATCGCTTCCCACCGGCGGGACGGCGACGCGCACGATCACGGTCGCCAACCGCTCCGGGAGCGACCTCCAGTACGCGATCCGCTTCGAAGAGGAGGCGCCCCCAAGCTCGTCCCCGGCCGCGAGCGCCGCCCCCATGGCCGCGCTTCCGAGGACGTGGGCCGAGGCGCGCGAGAGCGCGCGGTCGCTCCAGGGGCGCGTCACGCCGCTCGCGACGGGCGCCGCGGGGGCGCTCGCCGCCGCGTCCGATTCGCTCCCGCTCGTCATCCTCGATCCCCAGGGCGACGGATCGGTGGAGGACCTGGTCGCGCTGCGCGCCTGGGCGCGCGGCGGCGTCCTGAGCGTCCGGATCGAGACCGCGACCGACATCGCGCCGCTCAACTTCGGCGGATACGTCTCGCTGGACCTGGACCAGAACCGGAATACCGGACGCGAGCCCAGCTTCGGAACGCCGCGGCAGGATATCGGGACGGAGTTCGAGGTGAGCCTCTTCTCGGTCGGCTACGGCATGGTCGATCTGCTCGACGCCTTGACCGGCAACTACGTCCAGAGCTTCCCGGTCCAGGTGGGACCCCGCTCCCTCTCCTTCGCGATCCCGCTCTCGTGGCTGGACGGCGACGACGGCCGCATCAACGCCACCGGCGTCATCGGGAATTTCGTCGGCGCGACCGACTGGTTCCCCGACCGCGGCCACGGGACCATCGGCGGACTCTGGCTCGCCGCCTCCCCGCACGAGGGAACGCTCACCGCCGGGAGCGAGACACCGATCGCGCTGACCCTGGACGCGCTGTCGCTTCCGGGGGGCGCCTACCACGGCACGATCGTCGTCGAGAGCAACGACCCCGACGAGCCGACCCTCGAGGTGCCCGCCTCGCTCGACGTGACCGACGCGCCGGTGGCCGTGGTGACTGCCACCGCCGTCCACTTCGGAACGGTGTTTCTCGGCCGCGCCTCCGAGGCGGAGCTGGCGGTGGGCAACGAGGGGAGGGCGCCGCTCACCGTCTCCTCGGTCGCGAGCGACCTTTCCGACTTCACCGCGGCCCCCACCTCGTTCACGGTCGAACCGGGCGCCGTGCAGACCATCCGGCTCACGTTCACCCCGGCGGCCGGCGGGCCGCGCGAAGGGACGCTCACGATCGCGCACGACGCCGCCGGCGGGCCGATCGCGATCGCCGTGACCGGCGCCGGGCGCGTGCCGCCCGTGGTCCAGGTCGCTCCGGCTTCGCTCCAGGCGTCGATCGGGCTGGGGGAACGGTCCGCCACGTCGTTCTCGATCCGGAACACGGGAGGCTCCGCCCTGGATTACGGCGTCGAGCCCCTGAATGGAGCGCCGGCGGTGGCGGTCCAGGCCGGGCTCGCGCTCGCCCGCGACGAGGAGGACCCGCGTCCGGGGATCGCGCCTCCGGCGGCGCTCGGCCTGGGCGGCCCGGACGGATTCGGCTACCGGTGGGTGGACAGCAACCAGCCGGGCGGGCCGGTCTACGATTGGCAGGACATCGCGGCGATCGGAACGCCGATCCCGATCCAGAATCTGGACCAGAACTCGGGACCGCTCCCGATCGGGTTCCCATTCCCCTTCTATGGACACGACTTCACGACCTTCAACGTCTGCACGCACGGCTGGATCTCGTTCACCGATACGACCGTCCAGTTCGCGAACCAGCCGCTGCCCACCACCGCCGCGCCGAACAACCTGCTGGCGGTCTACTGGGACGACCTGAACTTCGGAGGCGTGCAGCGCGCCGTGTACTACAACGACGGCACGCGGCTCATCGTGCAGTTCACGAACGTGCCCCGACGCCAGCGGGGCGGGCCCTTCACCTTCCAGGCGATCCTCTATCCCACGGGCGCGATCGTGTACCAGTACCGGCTCATGGGTCCCCCGCTCGACAGCGGCACGATCGGCATCCAGAACCGGACCAAGACCGACGGCCTCACCGTGGTGTTCAACGCCGCGTACCTGCACGACGGCATGGCCGTGCGCTTCTCCGCCGCTCCGTCGTGGCTGAACGTGGCGCAGCGCTTCGGGAGCGTGGATCCCGGAGACAGCGCGAGCGTCGCCGTCGCCCTCGAATCGCGCGGACTCTTCGCGGGCGACTATCACGGCACGCTGCGCATCCAGACGAACGATCCCGCCCGCCCCGAAACGCTCCTGCCGGTGCTGCTGCACGCCACCGGGATCCCGCGCCTGGCGTTCCGTCCCGCGTCCTTCCGCTTCGACACGCTGGACGTCGGCCAGTCCGCCGCCGACACGCTGCGCCTGACGAATTCGGGCACCGACCGGCTCGATGTCGCGCTGTCCTTCGACAGGCCGGACTATGCGGCCGACCCGGCATCGCTTTCGCTGGCCCCGCTCCAGAGCGCGCCGGTGCTCGTGCGATTCAGCCCGACCGCGGGGGGGGACCGAAGTGGCGCGCTCACGCTGACCACCAACGACCCGGAAACGCCGTCGGCGGCGATTCCGCTCACCGGCGCCGGGCGGCTCTCGGTCCGGGAGCTTGCGGCCGAGCTCGTCCCCGGGGTCATCCGGCGCGGCAGCAAGGGACGCGAGATCCGCGCGCGGATCGTGTTCCCCGCGGACCTCGATGCCGGGGCGGTGGACCTGGCCGGGATCCGGCTGCAGGGCTCGGTGGCGGCGCTGGCGGACTCCCACCTGAGGGACCTGAACGGGGACGGGCGTCCCGATCTCGATCTGGCGTTCGACCGGGGTGCGGTCGAGCGGGCGCTCCCGAACGGGAACGCGGTCCCGGTTTCGATCACCGGGCAGGCCGGCGGGATCCGCTTCGAGGCCCAGGGAACGGTCCGCGTGCTGGGGTCCGCGGTTGCCGCGGCGGGCGTGGAGTTCGACGAGGATCTGATTCCGGCGGCGAACGCCCTGCGCGCCAGCGCGCCCAACCCCTTTGCGGCGGCCACGACGCTCCGATTCGATCTGGCCGACGGCGGAGCCGCCGCGCTCCGCGTCTACACCGCCGGCGGGCGTCTCGTCCGGACCGTCTTCCAGGCTCCCCTGCCGGCAGGGCGCTTCCGGGCCCTCTGGGACGGCCGCGACGATCGCGGCCTGACGATGCCCTCCGGGGTCTACTTCACGCGGCTCGAGGTCTCCGGGCCGTCCCCCTTCCGCGGAGTCGGGCGGATCGTCCGGATCCGATAGCGGGCCGGAGGGCCGGTACCGGCGCTCTTTTGCAACAATCTGCTGGCGCACCCCCAGAGGCCCCGAGGTAGACTTTAGGACCATGGCCGGGCGAGGCAACCCGGCCATGCCGCACGTCGCTCCTTGCGAATAGATGGCCGTCCAGGAGTCCGCACATGAACCCACCGCGCAGTGAAGCCTCCGTGGCGACCCCGGTCAACGGTGACGCCAATCCCGAGTCCGAAGCCCCACCCCTCGATTCGGTCCTCCAGGCGCTCCAGGCGATGCGCGGCGGCGACTTCTCCGTCCGCCTGCCCGGGAACTGGACGGGACTCGAGGGCAAGATCGCCGATACGTTCAACGACATCGCCACCTCCAACCAGCGCATGGCCGAGGAGCTGGAGCGCGTCGGGCAGGTCGTCGGGAAGAAGGGGCGCACGCGCGAGCGGATGCGCTTCGCCCGCGGCGACGGCGCCTGGGGCGAGATTCAGGTCTCCGTGAACACCCTGATCGACGACCTGGTCTGGCCGACGCGGGAGGTGACCCGCGCGATCGCCGCCGTGGCTCGCGGCGACCTGCTGCAGACCGTCGGCACCGAGGTGGACGGGCGCCCCCTGGAAGGGGAGTTCCTCCGCTCGGCGAACATCGTGAACACGATGATCAAGCAGCTCGCGGTCTTCACGTCCGAGGTGACCCGCGTGGCGCGCGAGGTCGGCTCCGAAGGGAAGCTGGGCGGTCAGGCGCAGGTGCGCGAGGTGAGCGGCGTCTGGAAGGACCTCACCGAGAGCGTGAACTCGATGGCGTCGAACCTGACGGCGCAAGTGCGGAACATCGCCGAGGTCACGATCGCGGTGGCCGACGGCGACCTCTCGCGCAAGATCACGGTCGACGTGCGGGGCGAGATCCTCCAGCTGAAGGAGGCCATCAACACGATGGTGGACCAGCTCCGCTCCTTCGCCTCGGAAGTGACGCGCGTGGCGCGCGAGGTGGGAACCGACGGCAAGCTGGGCGGCCAGGCGGTGGTTCCCGGCGTGGCCGGGACCTGGAAGGATCTCACCGATTCCGTGAACGCCATGGCGTCGAACCTCACGGCGCAGGTGCGGAACATCGCGGAGGTGACGACGGCGGTGGCGCGCGGGGACCTCTCGCGCAAGATCACGGTGGACGTGAAGGGGGAGATCCTCGAGCTCAAGAACACGATCAACACCATGGTGGACCAGCTGAACGCCTTCGCCGCCGAGGTGACGCGCGTGGCGCGCGAGGTGGGAACGGAAGGGAAGCTGGGCGGCCAGGCGCAGGTGCCGGGCGTGGGCGGGACCTGGAAGGACCTCACCGACAACGTGAACTTCATGGCGTCCAACCTGACGGCCCAGGTCCGCAACATTGCCGAGGTGGCGACGGCCGTGGCGCGCGGGGATCTCTCGCGCAAGATCACGGTGGACGTGAAGGGGGAGATCCTCGAGCTCAAGGACACCCTGAACACGATGGTGGACCAGCTGAACGCGTTCGCGGCCGAAGTGACGCGCGTGGCGCGCGAGGTGGGGACCGACGGCAAGCTGGGCGGGCAGGCGGTGGTGCCCGGCGTGGCCGGCACCTGGAAGGACCTCACCGACTCGGTCAACTCGATGGCCGACAACCTGACGACCCAGGTCCGGAACATCGCCGACGTGGCCACGGCCATCGCCGGCGGCGATCTCTCGCGCAAGATCACCGTGGACGTGCGCGGCGAGATCCTCCGGCTCAAGGAAACGCTGAACACGATGGTGGACCAGCTGAACGCTTTCGCCTCCGAAGTGACGCGCGTGGCGCGCGAGGTGGGGACGGAAGGGAAGCTGGGCGGACAGGCGCAGGTGCCGGGCGTCGCGGGCACCTGGAAGGACCACACCGACAACGTGAACTCGATGGCGTCCAACCTCACCTG
>DATJEJ010000020.1:0-12758 GCA_035496795.1 Candidatus Omnitrophota bacterium | reverse complement strand
CGCCAGGATCACCGCATCGTGCTGCCGGCGGAGCCGCGTGATCGCGCGCGCGTCGAGGAACTCGCCGCAGCGCGTCTCGATGCCGAGGCCCAGGATCGATTCGATCTCCCGATCCAGCGCCTCGCGCGGAAGCCGGTAGGCGGGGATCCCGGTGCGGAGAACGCCGCCGAGCTGGGACTCCCCCTCGTAGATGCGGACGACGTGTCCCGCGCGCGCCAGCTCGCAGGCGGCGGTCATGCCGGCGGGGCCGCTTCCCACGACGGCCACGCTCCGGCGGTCCCGACGCGAGGGGACGTCGTCCCGCACCGCCGCCGCGTGATCCCCGATCCACCGCTCCAGGCCGCGAATGTTCACCGCGCCGTCGTAGGGGCGGCGGTTGCACACCTCCATGCAGGGGGCCGGGCAGACCCGCCCGCACACCGACGCGAAGGGCTGCGATTTCGCGAGAATGGCCGCGGCGAAGGCCTCTCCCTCGTGGGCGACCGCCTGGATGAATCCCACGACGTCGTTCCCCGCGGGGCACCACGCGTTGCACGGCGGGAGCTGCTCCACGTAACGCGGCACCTGGGTCCGCCACGAGCCGGTCTTGAGACCGGTGGCCGGCCCTTCGACGTGCTCCGTGAGCGGGAGGACCGGCTGGCCCACGGTCGCCTCGAGCGACGCGGCCGCGGCGGGCTTCTCCTTCGACGCCGCCGGAGCCGGCGCTCCCTCGGCACCGTCGTGTCCGTTCCAAGCGACGGCATCGTAGGCCTCGCGCGCGGCGCCCAGGTCGCGATCCAGGTGGAGATCCTTGTAGGCCCGCTCGAGCGCCTCGAAGGGGATGTTCGCGGCGCGGGCGTAGGCCCCCGCGATCGTGGTGTTCACGATGACGACCGAACGCGTGCCGATGCCCCGGCGGCGCGCGATCGCGGTCGCGTCGATGGTGGCGGCACGGAACGGGCCGAACCGGGCCTCGATGGCGGCCGGCGCCTCGGACGTGTTCACGAGAAGGATCCCGCCCCGGGCCAGCCCGGCGACGGCGTCCTTGTCCAGGAGCGTCGGATCGAGGACGAGGACGTGGTCGGGTTCGTAGATCTTGTTGCGGTTCTGGATCGGCTCGTCGGAGACGCGGGTGTAGGCGCGGACCGGGGCTCCCGAGCGCTCGCCGGCGTAGTCGCCGAAGGTCTGAACGCTCTTTCCGAGACGGGCATAGGTGGCCGCCAGGATCTTGGCGCACGTCACGCCGCCCTGACCGCCGCGACCGTGTAGGCGAATCTCCAAGGACATGCCGCCCCTTTCCTCCGTCCGGTGGGCCACGTCCAGGTATCGGACCGCCGGAGAACCCAGCGTAGGAGTCCGGGAGGGGGGACGCTAGGTAGCCGAAGGTAGAAGGGGCGCGCGCCCGATGTTTGCGCTCGATGGGTGCGCCGGGCGCGGGCGCTGACGTGAATACGCCCAAGGTCGCATCGACGGGAGTCAGTGGCGGGGGGACACTGATCGTGGGCGAACGTCTGCCCCATCCTTCCCTCCAACCCCGGGAGGCTCTCGTGAACCCCGTTCAGATCCATCTCATGATGAACCACGTCCCCGTGGTCGCGCCCGTCGTGGCGGCACTCCTCGTGCTGATCGGGCTGGCGGTGAAGAGCCAGGCCGTACTTCGCGTCGGCCTGGCAGCGCTGGTGGTCGCGGCGCTCTTCGCGATTCCGGTCTACCTCACCGGCGAGCCGGTCGAAGAGGTCGCGGAGAAGCTGCCGGGAGTCACGGAGCGGCAGATCGAGACGCACGAGGACGCGGCCAAGGTCACGCTCGTTCTGCTCGGCGCCCTCGGCGCGGCATCCTTGGTCGCGCTGATCGCGTACCGGAGGCGCGCCCTGCCGGCGAGCGTCGGCGCCGCGGCGCTCTTGCTCTGCGTCGTCGCGGCGGGACAAGTGGCGTGGACGGCCCACCAGGGAGGACAGATCCGCCATACCGAGCTGAGCGCAGGCGCTTCGGGCGCGACCGGCACCACGCAGGACGCGGGAGAAGCGGGCGAACGCGGAGACGACGACTGATCGACACCGGGGTCCGCCCCGTCCCCCGACGAGGGCGAGCGTAGCGCGATCGGACGGGAGGCTGGCGCGCCGAGCCGATCTCCCCTAAGGTAGGCGCGCACTCGGCCCTACCCTGGTTTTCCTGCGCACGATCGGAGGAAGCGGCATGCCCGCGTACCTGATCGCGGTCCTTGCGATCTGTGCCCTGATCCCCTGGCTGTCCGTCGTCCTCTTCGCAATCTTCTGGCGCGACATCCGCGATCTCAAGGCGCGCATCACCCGGCTGGAGCAAGGTGCGGCTGGCGCACTAGGCACGGCCCCCGTCGCGCGAGCACCTGTCGTACCGTCCGCCACCGCGCCGTCGGTGCCGCCCGCCGTGCCTATCGCGCCCTCCGTGCCCATCGCTCCCGCTCTCGAAACACCGCGCCCCGCCGCGCCCGCGCCTTCGGCGCGAGCACAGGACCGCCTGGAAGAGCAGATCGGCGGCATCTGGATGCAGAACGTGGGCTCGGTCCTGCTCCTTCTCGGCGCGTTCTTCCTGATCGTGTGGGGCTACGCCAACGGGCGGATCGGCCCCGAGGTCCTGGTCCTGGCCGGCGTGGCGCTGGGGATCGTGGTCGCATGGCGCGGGCACGTCATCGGACGCACCTTGAACGCCCTGGGCAACGCGTTCATCGGCGTCGGGCTCGGCGTGATCTACATCACGCTCTACCTGGGTCATTTCCGGATGCACGTCTTCCCGGGCGCCGTCGCGTTCACGCTGCTCGCGGCCACGTCGCTGATCACCGTGGCGACCGGGCTCCGCCGGCGGGAGCCGATCATCGCCACCCTGGGCGTGATCGCGGCCTACCTCCCGCAGCTGCTCGCCGTATGGATCCCGCTCCAGGGATTCAAGCTCGCGCTCCCCGCCCTCCTCGGCTACTTCGCCGTCGTAAACGTGGTCGTCTTCGCGCTCGCGGCCTCGGTCGGATGGAGCGGCCTCGTGCTCCTGTCGCTCGCGCTCACCACGGTGACGTGGAGCGCCAACGCCGGGATCCATTCGTGGAGCCTGGGCGTCCAGCTCGCGCTCTCCGCCCTTTTCGTCGCGCTCGGCCTCGCCCCGGTCGCGCGACTCGTCCGCGAGGAGAAGCCGGTTCGATCGATCGACCTCGCGGTGGTCGCATCGGCGCCGATGCTCCTGTTGCTCGCCTCCTGGCCATTCCTGGTCGCGCCCGACCGCCTGCGCGCGGCGTTGCTCCTCTCGGCGCTCGCCGCGCTCTATGCCGTGGTCTCGATCTGGCTGGAGCGCCGGCGCGTCGAGCGCGACCTCTGGCGCCCCCTGACCGCGGCCGCGACCGTCTTCCTCGCGGCGGGGATCGAGCGCGGACTCCTCCCCGAATACCTGGCGCTGGCCTGGTGCGCCGAGGGGGCAGCGCTCCTCTGGCTGGGCATGGGAGGCCGCGGCGCGTGGCTCCGCCTGCTGGGCTACACGGTCCTCACGGTCGCGGCGATACGGCTTCTCTGGGTGCTTCTCACCGGCGCCTCCCCTGCCACACCGACCCTGCTCAGCGCCCCGGCGCTGCGCGACCTGCTCGTGATCGGCGTGTTCCTTCTCGCGTCGCATCTCATCGGGCGGCGCCGCGACCTTCTCGCACCCGAAGAGCGGCTCGCGCCGGGAGGGTGGGTCTTCGTGGCCAACGCGCTCCTCATGATCTGGGCGGCGCGCGAGATGGGCCAGGTCCGGCATTTCCTGCCCCAGGTGTCCGGCTCCGATAACGACGCGATCGCCGTGACGCTGGCGGGATGCGCCTGGATGATCCAGTGCTTCGTGCTGTTCCAGCTCTCGATCGCCCGCGCGGCACCGGTTCTCCGGCGGGTCGGCTACTTCGTCGGCGGCTTCGCCGTGCTCGCGCTCTTGACCGGCCATGCCGCCCGCGATCCGTGGATCGCCGGAGATCTGCCGCTCCTCAACACGGCGGCGCTGATCGTCGCCTTCGCCACGACGCTCCTGATCCTGGGAGCCGAGCTTCTCTGGCGACACCGCGACCGGCTCTCGCCGGGCGAGCGGCGGATCCCCGAGGTGGCGACCGCCGTGGCGAACCTGGTCCTGCTGGCCTGGTGGGCGCGCGAAGCGGGCCATCTCGCGTCGGCGTTCACGCCGTCGGACGCCGCGTTCGGCGCCAGGGGACCGGCCGTGCGCACGCTGGCCGCGGTCTTCACCAGCGCTGCCTGGACGCTGCAGGCCGTGGTCCTCTTCGCGCTGGGTTGGCTCCGGGGATCGGCGTTCCTCCGATGGAGCGGCCTCGTCCTCTTCGGGCTCACCGTGCTCAAGTTCCTGCTGGTGGACCTCGACCGCGTGGATGCGTTCTGGCGATTCGTCAGCGCGCTCGGGATCGGCGCGGCACTCCTCGTCGTGTCGTTCCTCTATCAGCGAAAGGCGCGCTCGGCGGGATCGCCGCGCAGCAGCCCGGAGACGGGATAGACGTAGGCGGCCGCCTTGGACGCGGCGGCGGCCATGGACTCGGCGGCCGCGTACCACCATTGGCTACCTCGACCCGGAGGCGCGGTCCCGTGGATTCTCTTGCCGCGGGAACGGGACCGTGCCATCTTCCCCGCGATCCTGTCCCATTGTTCGGATCGGCGACCTGGCAGCGGAGGCAACTGCATGGATCAGCCGTCGAAGCCTGGAATCTCACGCCGCTCCTTCCTCGACAAACTCCTCGGTCTCGGCGCCCTCGCGTGGTTCGGCTCGGTCATCTATCCCATCTTCGAGTACCTGAAGACGCCGCCGCAGGGCGAAGCCGAGGTGACGAGCGTCGTCGCCGCGAAGGTGAAGGACCTGAAACCGAACACGGGGACGGTCTTCCGCTTCGGCCGCGAGCCCGCCATCCTCGTGAGCGGGCCCGACGGCAAGCTGCGCGCCCTGTCCGCCACCTGCACCCACCTCCAGTGCACGGTGCAGTACCGCCCGGACATGCAGCGCATCTGGTGCGCCTGCCACAACGGCGTCTACGACCTCACGGGGCGCAACGTCTCGGGCCCGCCGCCCCGCCCCCTCACCGAGTACGTCGTGACGCTGAAGGGCGACGACGTGGTGGTGACTCGTGCCTAGGTCGGACGCGTGACCCACACGGCGGGCGGGAAGCGAGGCGGAGGGATCCGGGGCTGGATCGAGGAGCGCTTCAACCTCGCGCCCGCGATCGAATTCGCGTCCCACAAGCAGGTCCCCGAGTGGAAGGGCTCCTTCTGGTACTACTTCGGCGGCGTCAGCCTCTTCCTCTTCATCGTGCAGGTCGCCACCGGGATCCTCCTCCTCATGTACTACCAGCCGGGCGACAAGACGGCTTACGAGAGCGTCCGGTTCATCGTCACGAAGGTGAAGTTCGGCTGGCTGATCCGATCGATCCACTCCTGGGCGGCCAACCTCTTCATCCTTTCCGTCTTCATCCACATGTTCTCGGTCTATTTCACGAAGGCCTTCCGCCGCCCGCGCGAGCTGACCTGGTATTCGGGGTTCATCCTGCTGGGCCTCGCGTTCGCGTTCGGATTCAGTGGCTATCTGCTCCCCTGGAACACCCTGGCCTACTTCGCCACCAAGGTGGGCACGACGATCGTCGCCGTGCTGCCGGGACTGGGCGAGCCGATCATGGAGCTCTTGCGCGCGGGCAAGGACGTCTCGACCGCGACGCTCACCCGCTTCTACGGCCTCCACGTGGCGATCTTCCCCGCCCTCTTCACCGTGATCCTCGGCGTGCACCTGATGCTGATCCAGACGCAGGGGATGCACGAGCCCGAATCGTGGGACCAGGTGCCCCAGGGAAAGCGGCGCTACATGCCGTTCTTCCCCAACTTCGTGCTCCGCGACCTTCTCCTCTGGCTGATCGTCCTCAACGTGCTGGCGATCCTGGCGGTGTGGTTCCCGTGGGAATTGGGGAAGAAGGCCGAGCCCTTCGCGGCGGCGCCCGGAGGGATCAAGCCGGAGTGGTACTTCCTCTTCATGTACCAGGCGCTGAAGTACTTCCCCGCGAAGCTCGCGGGGCTCGACGGTGAGGTCGTGGGAATCATCCTCTTCGGGGTGGCGGGCCTGCTCTGGTTCCTGGTTCCACTCTGGGACTCGCGCACGCCGGGCGGGATGCGGAATCGAGTGAACACCTACGTGGGCATCCTGGTGGTGCTGTTCATGATCATCTTCACCGCGCTGGGGGTGAAATGATGAATCCGCAGCGAAGCTGCGGAACAGCGGCGACCGCCCTCGCGATGGTGTTCGCGATCGCGCTGATGCTCGCCGCGTACCCAGCCCAAGCCCAGTCCGATTCCGCCACCGCGAAGCCCCCCGCCGCGACTCCGGCTCCCGCCGCGACCCCGGCGCCGAAGACGCCGGCAGACCAGTGCTACGCCTGCCACTCCGAGCAGGAGACACCGGCCGCGAACACCTACAAGAACGACATCCACCACTCCGTCGGGGTGACCTGCGCCGGATGTCATGGCGGCGATCCCACGACCGACGACCAGGACGCCGCGATGAGCAAGGCCAAGGGATTCGTCGGCGTCCCGAAGAAGGACCAGATCCCGGCGATGTGCGGGAAGTGCCACGGGCCGGGTGAAAATGCATACAAGAGCCGCTACAAGCTGGACGACGCCTTCGGGGACTTCAAGGAGAGCGTCCACGGGCACGCGCTCGCGGGCAATCCCAAGGGCCCCCAGTGCATCTCCTGCCACGGCGTCCACGAGATCGCGCGCGTCACCGACGCGCGTTCCCCCGTGCACCCGACGCACGTGGTCGACACGTGCGCCAAGTGCCACAGCGACGCCGCCTACATGCGCGACTTCTCCCCCACCCTGCCGGTGGATCAGAAGGAGAAGTACCTGACCAGCGTGCACGGGAAGCGCCACGCCATGGGCGATCCCAAGGTCGCGACGTGCGTGAGCTGCCACTCGAACCATCGGATCTTCCAGGCCAAGGATCCTCGCGCGAACGTCTATCCGACGAACGTTCCGAAGACCTGCGCGCACTGCCACGGCGACGCGAAGTACATGGCGGGATACGGCATCCCCACGAACCAGTATTCCGACTACGTCCAGAGCGTCCACGGCAAGGCGCTGCTCGTGAAGACCGACCTGAACGCGCCGGCCTGCAACTCCTGCCACGGCAATCACGGCGCCGCCCCGCCGGGCGTCTCGTCGGTGATCGCGGTCTGCGGACGCTGCCACCAGATGAACCAGGAGCTGTACGAGCGGAGCGCGCATCGCGCGGTCTTCGAGGGGAAGAAGCTGCCGGGCTGCGTCGTGTGCCACGGGAATCACAAGGTGCAGCCGGCGAGCGACCGGATCGTCTCGTTCGAGCCGCCGTCGCCCTGCGCCAAGTGCCACGTGAACACGCCCGCGGACAAGGCGGCCCCCGACATCCAGCGGCTGCATCTGGTGCTGGACAGCCTCTCGACGGGGCAAACCGCCGCGCTCGGGGTCCTCGACCGCGCGGAGAACCTCGGCATGGACGTCTCCGACGCGCGCTACTCGCTGAAGGACGTGAATCAGTCCGCGGTGCAGGCCCGCGTCGCGATCCACAGCTTCAAGGTCAAGGAAGTGGAGGAAGCGGCGCGCCCCGGCATCGCCATCATCGCCCAGGCGCGCACGGCGGGACAGGAGGCGATCCACGAGTACGGATTCCGCCGCCAGGGCCTCGCCGTCTCCACCCTGATCGTCACGTTCCTCGTCATCCTGCTCTGGCTGAAGATCCGCGACATCGAAAAGAAGCAGAAGGAGAAGGGGCGCTAGCGCTCCACGCCGACCCGTCCTCCGCGACCGCGACGGGTCCTCGGAGGAAACCATGGACGGCTATCCCGATCACCGCAGCCTCTACCGGCTCCCCTGGAGCCTTCCCGACAACCCCATCGCCTGGCTCGAGCCCACCGAGGCGTGCAATCTCTATTGCGAGGGGTGCTACCGCGCGAACCAGTACCAGGGGCACAAGAGCCTGCGGGACATCGAGGCCGACCTCGACACCTTCGCGCGCTACCGCTCCTTCGACGGCGTATCCATCGCCGGCGGCGATCCGCTCACCCATCCCGAGGTGGTCTCGATCGTGGCGCTCGCGCGCGCGAAGGGCTACAAGCCGATCCTGAACACCAACGGCCTCGCCCTCACGGACGAGCTCCTGCGCGAGCTGAAGGGCGCCGGCCTCGTCGGGTTCACGTTCCACATCGACAGCAAGCAGGGCCGCCCGGGCTGGAAGGGGAAGACGGAAGCGGAGCTGAATGCCCTGCGGCAGGAATTCGCCGAGCGCGTCGCCAGCGTGGGTGGGATTTCCGTCGCCTTCAACGCGACCGTCTACGACGACACGCTGCCCTACGCGCCGGAGGTGGTGGCGTGGGCGCGGAAGAATATCGACAAGGTGCACGTCGTGGTGTTCATCGCCTACCGGCAGGCGTCGGGAGCGTTCGCGGGAGAGATGGACTTCTGGGTCGGCGACCAGAAGGTGCCGATGAACGACCTGGTCTACAGCCGCCCCACCGGGAAGGCGCGCCTGGACATCTCGTCACGCGACGTCGTGGCCGAGATCCGGAAGCGATTCCCGGATTTCGCCCCCTGCGCCTACCTGAACGGCACCGAGCGGGCCGATTCGCTCAAGTGGCTCCTCACGACCTACGTGGGCACCAAGGACGAGGTGGTCGGCTACGCGGGACCGCGCTTCATGGAGGCCACCCAGGTGCTGCACCACTGGCGGCACGGCCGCTTCCTCGCGTATGCGCCCCCCTCGACCCTGCGGCACGGGCGTTCGATCACGGCCACGGGCGCGCTCTTCGACCGCGGCATGCGCGAGGGGATGGCCCGCTACCTGGGCGGCGCCTTGCGCCGGCCGCTTCGGCCGCTGCCGCGGCTCCATCTGCAATCGGTGATGATCATCCAGCCGGTGGACGTGCTGGCGGACGGCCGGATGAACATGTGCGACGCGTGCCCCGACATGACGGTGCACGAGGGAGAGCTGGTCTGGTCCTGCAGGCTGGAGGAGCGGAAGGCCTACGGCGGGTTCGCGCGCGGGGTGCGGCGCTCGGCCACCTCGGGCGCGCCGGCGGAGCCGGTCCTGGCGGAAGAGACCGCCTTGCCCTGAGCCGGCAGCCAGTCGCCGATCGGCGTGCGCATGCGATCGGCGGAGAAATCGCCGGGTTGAAGCGGTGGATCGTAGACGGCCTCGCTGAAGATCACGCGCGTCCATCGCCCCGATGACATCGACTTCATCGTGCGGTCCATGATGGTCGGGTAAGCGACCGAGGGGTTCTTCGCGCTCGCGACCCGCTCGATCTGCGTCCCGGTGAACACGCGTCCCAGCTTGCCGCGATTGTCGTAGTACTCCTGCCGCAGCGGGAGCGACGTCTCGCGGTCCACCCAGGTGACGTACTTGCTGAAATCGACGGGCTTCCGGGGCAGGCTCTCCACGACGTAGCAGTCCCGCCCATCCTGCTTCTCCTCGCGGACCAGCGTATGACGGTCGGCGTCCACGTCCCGGCCCGAGAGATCCTCGCGCATGAAGTCCGAGCCGATGAAGCTCGAGCGCTCGGGAGCGAGCACCTTCACGACCTGTCCCGTGATCGGCACGAACATCCAGCGCTCGTCCGGAAGGTCCACGTGCTTCCAGACCATGCAGGACATGCGGCGCACGTCGCCCGGCTTGTGGAAGTAGAGCAGGTAGCGCTGCTCCCCCTTGCCGCCCGTATTCAGACGGAGGAGGCTCATGATCCGCTCGCGCCCCGCGGTGCCCGGACCGCCCAGCTCCATCCGCACCGACGTGCGGAAGCTGTTGCCCGGGTAGTAGAAGGCCTGATTCATGCGGGACATGATGTCGGTTCCGCTGGGCGCGGTCTGGGCGCGCGCCGCGGGGGTGGAGAGCGGGCCCGCGCCGAGCGCGGCGATCCCCAGGACGAGCGAAACCGGGACGAGAGAGCATCGGAAGGAACGGAAGGCGCTAGGGATCATGCCACTCCAAGGTGTTGCTATATAGTGATTTGGCCAGCTGGAGCCGACGGCGCAGGCCTCCCCCGCGCGGTCGTGTGACAAGTCTAACACGCGAGACCGGGGGGAGAGTCCGAAAAGAGCGCTTCGAGGGCCTCAGGAGGTCAATCGGCGTGGCGAGGCAACGAGCGCACCCCGGAACGTGACGATCAGGGCCGGCACCAGAAGCAGCGTGAGGAGCGCGCTCAGGAGCATCATCGCGACGATGAAGGCGCCGACGGTGACGTAGGGGGTGAGCGGGGCGAAGAGCATCACCGCGAAGGACCCGGCGAAGAGGACCGCGTTGCGCAGAATCCCACGCCCCGGCCGGTCGGCCGTCCAGAGGAGCGCCTCCGCCGGCGGTTCCGACGGCGCGTCGGCACGGCGCTGCTGGAAGCGCCCGATGAAGTGGATCGAGAAGTCCACCGCCATGCCCAGGGAGAGGCAGGAGAGCACCGCGATCGGCATGTCGAACTGCTTCCCCGACCAGCCCACCACCCCGTAGATCACGAGGATCGTGACGAGGAGCGGGGCGCAGCCCACCAGCGCCCAGCGCACCGAACGGAAGTTCACGGCCAGGATCACGAAGACCACGATCAACGCGAGCGCGAAGCCGCGGATCATGTCCCCCAGCACCTCGTCGTTCCAGACCAGGTTGAAGTAGGCGATGCCGGCGGGCGTGAAGGTGATCCACGGGGGCGCGCTCCTCTTGAAGTCGTCGACCGCGTGGAGCACCTCGCGCATCGCGCTCGCGTCCCAGGTCTTGAGCTGCACCCAGACGTTCGCCTTCGTGTAGGTGTCGTCGATCACGTTCACGAGATCGGTGGAGCGCGCCGAGGAGCTGAAGAGGAAGAGGCACTGCCCCACGGCTCCGGGATCGTTGGGGATCGTCTCCATGCGCGGGTCGTCGCCGTTCAGCTCCCGGTTGATCCGCTTCACGTAGTCGGCGACCGAGGTCGTCTTGCCCACCACCGGCAGCTTCGCAAGCCGTGTCTGGAGCGCCTCCAGGGTCCGCAGCGCCTCGGGCGAGTTGAACCCCTCGGAGCGGTTCGAGGTCGCCACGATGTAGGCGAGCGACGTCCCGCCGAGCGCCGCGTTCACGGCGTGGTCGGCCCGGCGCAGCTCGCTCGAGGGCTTGAACCACCCGATCATGTTGTTGTTCACGACGATCCGGGTCATGCCCGCGACGGAGAGGGCGAGCACGACGACCAGCGCGCCGAGAACCAGGCCCGGGCGCCGGGTTCCGGCCGTGGTCAGTGCGTGCACGAACCGACCCAGCGCTCCCGGGCCCCGTGCGACGCTGGGCGGTGACTTCTCGTCCGGCGCGGCTTCCGCCGCACCGGACGGTAATAACATCAACACCGCCGGAATGAAGCTGAACGACAACAGCCGCAGCACCAAGGTTCCGAAGACGATGACCCCGCCGAACACCTTCACCGGCACGATCGTCATGAACAGGAGCACCGCGAACCCCGCCGCCGTGGCGAGCGCCGTGTAGCGAACGGGGCGCGCGACCGCGTCCATCGTGGCGAGCACCGCCTCGCGACGCCCGGCCGCTTCCCTTCGTCGGAACGAGAATTCGTTGAAGATGTGGATGCTGTCGGTGGCGATCGCCATCAGGAAGACCGGGCTCATCGAGCTCATGATGTGCACCGGGAAGCCCAGCGCCACCAGGGCGCCGATGCTCCAGAGGATCGCCACCATGGCCACGCCCAGCATCGAGGCGGCCATGAGGAAGCTCCGGAACATGAGATAGATCGCGACGAACATCACGAGCGCCGCGACCGGCGAGAAGACCGCCATCAGCCGGAACATCTCGGCACCGAACGTGTCGCGCGCCACGGGATCCCCGCCACGTAGAAGCGCTCGGGACCGTGCTCCCGGCGCAGGATGTCCCGGATCTGGTCCGCGATCACCTTCCCGTTCGCTCCCTTCTCGATCGGCACGAAGATCGCGGTCATCCGGCCGTCGCGCGAGACGATCCGGTCCAGGAGGAGCGGGTTGGTGAAGATCTTCCGGCGCAGCTGCGCGATCCCCTCGGGCGTGGTCGGCGGCTCGGGCATCAGCGGCTCCACGTAGACCGTCCCCGCCTCGCTCCGCACGTTCGTGATCGTGACGAAACTGGTGACGTCCTCGGAGACGACGCCGGGCAGCTTCAAGATGGCCTGCGTGATCCGGTAGATCGTGCCCAGCGTGGAAGGCTGGAGCACGCCGGCGTCGTTCTCGATCCCGACCGCGATCATGTCCTCGCGCAGCACGAACGTCCGCTCCACCTCCGCGTTCCGGACGCGCACGGGCGCGGAGGGCGGAAGCATGTTCTTGGGATTGGTGTCGGTCCGGATCTTGGGGAGCGGAATCAGCGACAGCAGCGTCAGGAGGGCGGTGATCCCCAGGACGAGGCGGGGGTGATCGACGGAGAAGCGGACGAGGGAGAAGCGGCCGCTGTCCTTGCCGGACGCGTCGGGCGTGGCGCCGGGCACCGCGTCAGGATTTCCGGCCGGCGGCGGCCGAGTCGTGGTCGCGGAACTCCTGCAGGAATTGGAGGAAGCGGAAGACGTCCGTGAAGTTGGTCGCGACCCCGAGGGAGGCGCGCGTGGCGCCGACCTCCTGGCCCCATTTCTCGCGCACGCGGGCGCGCATGCCGTCGAACGTGAGGCCCTCCTCGCGGAAGAGATCCTCGATCTGCTCGGCGGTGAGGCCGTAGATGACTTCGCCGACCCCGGGGTTGCAGAAGCAGCCGGACCGAAGCGAGATGTTGGCGCGGCAGGCGCGCTCCTCGACGTC
>DATJEJ010000019.1:0-2092 GCA_035496795.1 Candidatus Omnitrophota bacterium | reverse complement strand
GAAAGCGGTCGGGCTCGATCGCGGGGGGCGATGAGACGTTTCCGTAGCAGCGACCTCTTGGATCGTCGCCTCGCCGCGATCTTTCTGCTCGGCATCGCGAGCGGCTACCCCTTCGTCCTCTGGGGCTCGGCCATGACCGCCTGGCTCAAGGAAGCCGGGCTCACGCGCTCCGCGATCGGGGTCTTCGGCACGGTGGCCGCGGTCTACTCGCTGCACGTCCTCTGGTCGCCGCTGGTCGATCGGTTTCGAATTCCGGTCCTCGGCCGGCTGGGACAGCGCCGCGGCTGGATCCTCGCCATGCAGATCCCGCTGGCGCTCTGCACCCTGGCGCTCTCGTTCTTCGATCCCGCGCAGAGCGTCCGCTCGGTGGGCCTGCTCGCGCTCGCGATCGCGTTCTTCTCCGCCACGCAGGACGTGGCGATCGATGCCTACCGCGTCGAGATCATCCCGCGCGAAGAGACCGAGAAGATCGCGCACGCCTCCGCGGTGACGACCGCGGGCTGGTGGACCGGCTACGGCATTCTCGGCGCGGTCCCGTTCCTCCTCGCCGACCGTCCCGGTTGGACCTGGAACCGCATCTACGTCCTTCTCGCGGCGGCGTGGCTGCCGCTCATGGCGGCCGTGGTCGCGGTGCGGGAGAGCGGACAGCGGCGGGACCGGTTCGAGGAGGCGGAGCGCCAGTACCAGGCGGCGCTGGCGCGTCGCGCGGCTCCGGGGCGCTGGGCCCGCTTCACCGCCTGGATCGGCGTGACGCTGCTCGAGCCGCTCCGGGAGTTCTTCCGGCGCACCGGCGCGCGCCTCGGAATCGGCGTCCTCCTGTTTCTCCTCCTCTTCAAGCTCGGGGAGGCGTTCCTCGGCCGGATGGCGATCGTCTTCTACAAGGAGGTCGGCTACACGGACGCGCAGATCGGAACGTTCTCGAAGTTCGGAACGGGCCTGGTCACGATCGTCTTCTCGATGCTGGGCGGCTTCCTGAACGCGCGCATCGGGCTGATCCGCGGCCTGTTCGTCGGCGGGCTCGCCATGGCTTCGTCGAATCTCATGTTCTCCTGGATCGCGCTCGATGCCGCGCGGGTGGGACATCCCAGCACGACGCTGCTCGCGGCCGCGATCCTGGTGGACGGCTTCACCTCGGCCATGTCCACGGTGGCGTTCGTGGCGTTCATCTCGTACTTGACCAGCCACACGTATACGGCGACGCAGTACGCGCTCCTGGCGGCCATCGGGACGCTGGGACGGACCGTCGTCTCCGGGGGGAGCGGTTTCGTCGTGGACGCGCTCGGCGGGAACTGGTCGCTCTTCTTCGTGATCACCGCCGTGATGGTCGTGCCCAGTCTGATCCTGCTGCTCTTCGTGGGGAAGCTTCTCCGGCAGCGGACGCGTCAGTGGAGCGCCGAAGCCTGAAGGGAATCGAGCCGAGTCGCGGTCGCGCGTTCAACGCGGCGCCGCCGGCACCAGGTCCCTCAGCGCGAGACTGCCGCCGACCGGCAGGCGGATCACCCGGTCCCCCAGCGCCTCGATCAGCTCGTCGATCCAGCCGGGAGCCAGCCGGACGCTCCTTCCGTCGTAGGCGCCCCAGTGCATCGGCACGACCTTCGGCGCCCCGACGTCCGCGATCGCGGCCAGCGCGTCCCTGGAGTGGAGATGCGGGTTCACGTTCAGCAGCACCACATCCGGATGGAATCGGCGGCCGACGTCGGCGAGTCCGGGGAAGTATTCCGTGTCGCCGCTGTAGTAGAGGGTCCGCTCGGGCGTGCGGATCACGTATCCCAGCGCACGCCCGTCCGCGCGCGCCTTGAGCGAAAGCCGCGGTCCGGGATGAAGGGCCGCCACCGCCGTGATCGTGCCTCCCGGGAAGGGGACCACGTCGCCGGGCACCATCGTCCGGACGCGGAATCCCCGGGTGCGGAGATACCGGGCCGCGGGCGCCGGCGCGAAGATTCGGGCATCCTGGGGGAAGCGGCGCAGCGTGGATGGATCGGTGTGGTCCTGGTGCGCGTGCGAGATCAAGACGATGCGGGCCCGGCCGTACGCGCTGGCGGGAGGCGCCGGGATGAGCCGGCGGCGGATGACGGCGTAGCGCTCCGAAAAG
>DATJEJ010000018.1:0-16201 GCA_035496795.1 Candidatus Omnitrophota bacterium | reverse complement strand
GCGATCCACCGGCCCGTGACGGAGCAGCGCCGCCTGGATGTCGGCGCCGACCAGGAGCCCGCTGACGGTCACCGTGTCGCCGAAGTACTCGTTCGTGACCACGCAGAGCGATGCGTCCACGCCCTGGGGCGGGCGCTCGTCGAGGAGACGGCGAAGCGTCGGCGCCGCGCTCGTCCCGGTCACGATCGCGACGCGCTCGCGCGCGCCGTTCCGCGGGCGGATCGCTTCGGTCCCCTTGGACCAGGCGTCGATCGTCTGGCGCAGCATCCCGATCCCGTTCTCGAGCTGCGGGAAGCCCTCGTAGGCGCGCGCGGGCGGCACCGCCTGGTCCGCCAGCACGTACATCTCGTCGGCGGCGAAGACGATCCGCGTCTTGTGGCGCTTCTGGAGCGAGGCCTGGAAGGCATGCACTTCATCCAGCGCCCGGACCGCGTCCTCGCGCGTGAACGTGCGCAGGTCGGGCAGGCGGCCGCGGTGCTTGGTGAGGCCGACCGGCACGACCGCGATCGTCTTCACGCGGGGGTAGCGGGCCGCCAGCTCCTCGATCGATTGCGTCAGCACGGCCCCGTCGTTCATCCCCGGCACCACGACGAGCTGCGTGTGGAGATCGATTCCCCCCGCGGCCAGCCGGTCGATGTCGGCCAGGATCTTCCCCGACTTGGGATTCTTCATCATGCGGACGCGCACGGCGGGATCGGTGGCGTGCACCGAGACGTAGAGCGGCGAGAGGCGCTCGTCCAGGATGCGCTGGAACTCCGCCTCGCCCAGGTTCGTCAGCGTGATGAAATTCCCGTGCACGAACGAGAAGACGTAGTCGTCGTCCTTGATCAACAGCTCGCGCCGGACCCCCTTGGGGTGCTGGTAGACGAAGCAGAAGACGCAGTTGTTGTGGCAGCGCTTGGGCTGGCGCGCCTCGAACTCGATGCCGAAGGGGACGCCGTACTCCCGGAAGCCCTCCACCTCGCGCTCCGCGCCGGCCTCCGAGCGGACCAGGAGGCGCAGGTGCTCCTCGGAGATCTGCGACCCGAAGTCGATCTCGTCATGGAGCGGGACCCCATTGATCTCGAGGATCCGCTCGCGCGGCAGGAGGCCCAGGCGCTCGCCGAGGCTTCCCGGCTCGACCTTGGCAATGGTGAAGGGATCGCTCAGACCGATCATAGGCGTGACTTCGCGTTCGTTCCCATCGACGGTTTCGTGAGGTGGACGCCGGGCGGGCGAAGAAAACTGGAGCGGGCAACGGGATTTGAACCCGCGACCTTCAGCTTGGGAAGCTGACACTCTACCACTGAGTTATGCCCGCTCCCACAACTGTGACGAGTGAAGACTACGGGGTTTCCTCCCCCCGGTCAAGGAGCATCTCCCGGCGGATCTGAAGCGCCACCGCGGGGAATTCCGCAGGCGATTCCAGGTCGAACCAGCGCACGTCGGCCGTGCGGCGGAACCAGGTCTCCTGCCGTTTCGCGAGCTGCCGCGTGCGCAGGGCGATCGTCTGGACCGCCTCCTCCAGCGTGGCCTTGCCGCGCAGGTGCTGCAGCAGCTCCCGGTAGCCGAGCGTGTGCAGGCCGGGGGCGTCGGGCGGGAGGCCCGCCTCCTCGAGGGCTCGCGCCTCGTCCAGGAAGCCGTCCCGGAGCTGCTGGCGGATGCGGTCCTCGATGCGGTGCGCCAGCGCCGGGCGCGCCCAGCGGATGCCGAAGCGCCGCGCCGGCAGGGGCGCGTTCCGCCGCTCCCGGCGGAGTGCCGAGATCGGCGTTCCGGTCAGGCGGTAGACCTCGAGGGCGCGGATGACGCGGACCGAGTCCCCGGGACAGATCTTCGCGTGCGCGGCGGGATCCACGCGCAGGAGCTCGGCCCGGAGCGACTCCAACCCCTCCGCCTCGAGACGCGCCATGAGCTGCGCCCGGACCTCCTCGTTCCGCTCCGGGCCGGCGAAGAGCCCCTCCAGCAGCGCTCGAAGGTAGAGGCCCGATCCCCCGACGATGAGGGCGGTTGCGCCGCGGCTCTCGACCCCCTCCACGGCGGCGCGCGCCTCCCGGGCATAGCGTCCCGCACTGTAGGTCTCGGCCGGGGAGAGAAAGGAAGCCATTTGGTGCGGGGCGCGCGCGCGGTCGGCTTTGCCGGGGGCCGCGGTGCCGACTTCGAGGCCGCGGTAGATCTGGCGGGAATCGGCTCCGACGATCTCGGCGCCGATCGCCTCCGCGAGGTGGAGGGCGATCTCGCTCTTCCCCCCCGCCGTGGGGCCGAGGAGGACGACGCGGCGCGTCACGTCAGCGGCGGCCGAAGCGGCGGTCCAGCTCCTCCATCGAAACGCGGACGTACGTCGCGCGCCCGTGCGGGTCGCCGTGCGGCAGGTCGGTGGCGAAGAGGCGGTCGATCAGCGCGCGCCGCTCCTCGGGACGGAGCGGCTGTCCCGAGCGGACGGCGGCATGGCAGGCGAACGATTTCGCGACGCGCTCCTCCGGAGGCTCGTCCCCCGTGCCGTGCGCGTCCTCCCCCGCGAGCAGCGACCGGAGTGCCTCCACGGCCGCCTCCTCCGGAATCGAGGCCGGAACGGCGCGGATCGCGATCTGCTTCTCGCCGAAGAGCGACACCTCGTAGCCGAGGCGCCGGATCTGCACTTCCAGAAGGAGCAGGTGGTCCAGCTCCTCCGCCGTCACGTCCAGCACGCGCGGAAAGAGGAGGTGCTGGCTGTCGGCCTCTTCCCCGTACAGCCGCGCGCGCGCCTGCTCGTAGAGGATCCGCTCGTGGGCCGCGTGCTGATCCACGACCACCAGGCCTCCACGGATCGGCGCGAGCAGGTACCGGTCGTGGAGCTGCCAGATCGGAATCTCGGTCTCGAGCAGGTTCTCGCGCACCGCCGCCTGGCCGCCCTCTTCCACCCGCTCGGGTCGAAGCCGCGGCGCGGGCGCGTAGTCTTCGATCAGGGTCTGCGTCGCCGCCGGGGCCGCGCCCAGCGCCGTCGCGCTATCGGCCGGTCGCGGGCGCGGAAGAAGCGCGCCCTGAGCGCCCCAGGACGCGGCGCCCTCGTCGGCGTGGGCGTCCGGGGCCGCGGATCCGGGAACGCCGGCACCCTGGGCCGGGGTCCCTCCAGGAGAGGGCGGCTCCGCGGCGACGGGCCGCGACACGCGGACCTCCGGGATGTCCAGCGACACCGGAACGTGGCGGCGCATCGTGGCGTCCACCGCCTGCTTCACCGCCTGGAAGACGCGCCCCTCGTCGCGGAAGCGCACCTCGCGCTTCGTGGGATGGACGTTCACGTCCACCTGCGTGGGATCGATCTCGATCATGAGGACGGCCATGGGGTGGCGGTCGCCGGGGATCAGGTTTCCGTAGCCCTGGCGCAGGGCCGTGCCCAGCGCCGGCGAGACCACCAGGCGGCCGTTCACCGTCAGGACCTGCTGCTCCCGTCCGGCGCGCGCCTGCTCGGGCGTGCCCAGCACGCCGCGCACGATGATCTCCCCCGACTCCTGGGCGAACGCCGAGGCTCCCTCGGAGGCGCCGCGTCCGTAGAGGACCTGCCAGCGCTCGAGGAGGTCCTCGGCCGCGGGCAGATCCACGTCCTCGCGTCCGGCCGAGGTGAAGCGCCAGTGGATCGCCGGGTAGGTCAGGATGTAGCCCCACGCCGCGCGCGCGACGGCCCGGATCTCCGACTCGCGCGATTTCAGGAAGCGAAGCCGCGCCGGCGTATTGAAGAAGAGGTCCTCGACGCTGACGGTGGTGCCGACCGCGCGGCCGACCCCCGAGACGCCGATCACGGTGCCGCCGAGCACCTCGACCTGGGTTCCGGTCAGCTCGCTGGCGGAGCGGGTCGAGAGGGAGACGCGCGCGACCTCGGCGATCGACGCCAGGGCTTCGCCGCGGAAGCCGAGGGTGCGGATCGCCTCGAGGTCCTCTTCGGAGGAGAGCTTGCTGGTGGCATGGCGGCGGACCGACAGCAGCGCGTCGTCGCGCGACATGCCCGCGCCGTCGTCCTGGACGCGGATCAGCTTGTCGGGGCTCGCGGCGACCTGGACCGCGATGAGACGGCTCCCCGCGTCGATCGCGTTCTCGATCAGCTCCTTCGCGACGGCGGCCGGTCGGTCGACGACCTCCCCGGCGCGGATCTTGGAAGCGACCTCCGGAGGCAGAACCCGGATGGAGGCCATCAGGAGCGGCGGAGGATCGGAAGCTCTCGGGGAAAGCGGGAGAGGAAGCGCGCGCCGTCGGGACCCACGACCACGTCCTCCTCCAGCGAGACGAGGCCGTGCCCGTCCACCCAGAGGCTCGGCTCCAAGGTGTAGACGTTGCCGACGCGCACGGGCTCGAACGGCTCCCTCCCGTAGCGCTCCCAGCGCGGGCCCAGCACGCCGCCCCCGTCGTGCACCGCGCGGCCGAGATGGTGGCCCAGCGCGTGCGCGTATTCGGGGTAGCCGCTGCCGGTCAGGTGTCCCCGCGCGACCTGGTCCACCTCCCATCCGGCCGCCCCGGGGCGGAGGGCCCGGGCCGAGCGATCGATCGCTTCGACCACCGCGGCATAGGCGCGGCGCACCTCGGCCGGCGCATCGCCGCTGCCGGAGGGCGCGACGTACCAGAGCCGCTGGAGATCGGAGCAATAGCCGTCGAGGACGATGCCGAAGTCCATGTGCACGAGGCAGCCCGGGGTCACCTTCTCCTCGCCGGGCGCGACGTGTCCGACGGCGGCGTGCGGCCCCACGGTCACCGTCGGGCAGTGGCGGCGCGGCCACGCCGTGGGCGCCCCCAGCCGGTCGGCCTCGGCGTGCGCCAGGGCCGCGACCTCGCGCGCCGTCATACCGATCGCGAGCGCGTCCCGCACGCGGTCGAAGATTCCCTCGGTCTGCTGGATGGCGCGCTCGATCCGCAGGCGCTCGTCCTCCAGCTTCACCGAGCGGAGATGGGCGAGGAACTTCCCCGCCGGAGTGAGGCGCGCCGCGTGCGGCGTCCCCGAAAGGGTGTTCCCGAGATAGTCGCGAAGACCCGCGGTGAGCCCGTCGGCCAGCGCGTCGTCCTCGGAGACGTTGATCCCGATGCTCCGCGGCTTCGCGCCGTCCAGGATCTCGAGGAGCGCCCCCTTGGGCCCTTCCTTGTACGTCCGCACCTCGTCGAAGATGCCCGCCTTCTGCACGTCGGGCGCGTCGAAGGTGGCGACGAGCGCGGTCGACGTGCGCTCGGTCACCAGGAAGAAGGTCGTCCAGGTGAACTCGACGTCCAGGAAGTACGGGAGCATCGGGTCGGGGCGTTCCTTCGACTCCCGCACCACGGTGAGCCAGGCGTCCAGGTCGTGCTCGGCGAGGAGCGACTGGGCCTGGGCCAGCTTCTGCGCGCCCAGCGAAGGGGCGCGGACGGCGGTGGTCGGAGGCATGCAGGGACAATAAGGTCTGCGGCGAGGAGCGGCAAGCGGGAGTGTTGCGGCTATTCGCCGCGGATCAGCGCGATCAGCTCCCCGCCCGTGGCGATCTCATCGGGGTAGGCGTACTGCCGCCCGAGGAGACGGACCTCGCTGGGGGTCTCCATCTCGCGCACGCAATCGAGGCGCGGAAGGAGCAGGTCGAGCCGCTTCAGGAGCGCGCCCGAATCCTTGTCGGTTTCCGGCGAGAGCACCGCGAAGCGCCCCTCTCCGACGCGGGCGACGGTGTCCACCTCGCGCACGTTCCGGGCAAGCGAGGCGCCGAATTCCTTGAGCAGCCGCTCCGCGAACGCGGGGCCGTGCCGCTCGCCGATCAGCGGGAACTCGGCGATCGCGCAGAGCGTGAGCAGGAAGCCCTCGTGGTAGCGCTCGGCGCGCTTCACCTCGTCCTGGATGCGCGCCTCGAGCCCCGACCCGGTGAGGAGGCCGGTCACGCGGTCCAGCGACTCGGGCTCCTGCCCGCCCAGCCCGCGCACGTGGTCCCAGGCGATCGAGACGTACAGCGCGAGCTTGCGGAGCGCGTCCATCTCCGGCTCGCCGAGACCGCCGCCCCGGCCGGCGTGCGGCGGGAGCACGATCCCCAGCGAGCCCGCGATGACGTCGGAGGTGCGCACGGGCACGGCCGCCGCGTCCCCCTGGTCGGCGTCGCCCATCGCGCCCGTGCCCAGCGAGTCGAGGTCCACGGGAGACGCCGGCGAGAGCTCCATCCCTTCGGCCATCGTCCGGGCGGCGAGCAACGCCTCGCGCTCCCGCGCCGGCTCACGCCCTTCCTCGGCACCCTCGTAGGCCGTGCGCAGGACGACGTCGCCATTCCTGTCGAGGAGCCGCGCGACGGCGAGCCCGCTGGGGAAGAGCGCGCGCAGCGCCGCGATCGTCTCCAGCGCCAGCCCCTCCATCTCGCGCGTGACCATGAGACGGGGCGCGATGTCCGCGAGCTGCGAGACCATCGTCCCCCGCCGATCCGCGCTTGCGTCGGGCTTTCGGTGCTCGAGGAGCGAGACCAGGTAGGCGGCGACGTGGTCCAGCACGTGCGCGAGCGCTTCGGGGTCGTAATCGCCGGCGCCCGCGAACTCGGCCGCGAGCACGCCGTGCACCTCCCGGCCGCGGAGCGGGGTGACCAGCAGCACGGCGGGGCGGGTCATCCCCTCTTCGCCCGGGCGAACGACCTCGCCGGTGAGGCAGGCGCTCTCCCCTTCGCGGTGGGCGCGCCCGACGAGGCCGGCCGCGTGGACCGGCAGCGTGCCCGTCTCCCCCGCGCCCGATCCCGAAGCCAGCACCGCGAACTCGCGCGCTCCCGCCTCGGCGGCGTAGACCGTCACCGACTGCGCGCCGAGCCGCATCGCGAGGCGGGTGGCCGCCGCGCGGAGCCGTTCGATGCGCGGACCGTTCTCCGCCTTGAAGACCCGGTCCAGCCCCTGCCGCGCGCGGAACTCCAGCGCCTCGAGGTCGCTGCGCGAGCGGCGCACCACGCGGTCGAGGATCGCGGAGATCTGGGCGCCGATCTCGACCAGCCGGTCGAGGTCCTCGTCCTTGAAGCGCTTCCCCTGGCGGTTGCTCGAGACGTTGAGCACGCCGATCACGCGATCGTCCAGCTGAATGGGCGCCGACATGGCCGACGCGATGCGCGGGCGCTCCCGATCCTTGTAGCGGGGATCCAGCACCCGCTCGTTCACGATGAGCGGCTTGCCGCTCTGGGCGACCGTTCCGGCGATCCCCTCCCCGATCTTCTGCCGCACGGTGCGGACCGTGTCGTGCGAGAGCCCGTCCGCGAAGGCGATGCGGAGCTCTCCTTCGTCCTCGTCCACCAGCATGAGCGAGCCGGCGTCGGCGCCGGTCTCGGCGATCGAGAGGGCGAGCACCTCGCGGAAGAGCCGCTGCCGGTCGTCGGAGAGGGCGAGCGCGTCGCGGATCTCGGTGAGGCGGTGTCCCGCTCCCGCGGCCACCTCGAACTCGCGCTCCCATTCGTCGATCGGAGCGGGCGACGGGTCCGCCGTGCGCTCCGCCGGTCCGCCGTTCAGGATCGCCAGGAGGTCGGGCAGGGGCAGGAAGATGTTCGGCGAGATTCCGGCGCGCAGGAGCGCGGAAGCCCCCGGCGACTCCAGGGACGGCAGGGCGACGCGATCGGGCTTCAGCGCCAGGAGATCGAGCGGCTCGGTGGAGCGCGGGATCTGGAGCACCTCGGCGATGCGCAGCGAGAGGGACTCGGGATCGGCGCTCGCGACGAGGACCAGCTCCACCCCGTCCGCGCCCCTCGCGGTCGAAATGAGGTCCACCCGGTCGTCGGGCAGGTCCAGGAAAGCGAGTCTCATTGGATTTAGTTGTGCCGGCCCCGTTTGGTAGGCGGAATGGTCCGAGGCCGAGAACGCAAAGAGTGTACCACCCTCAAAACCGCGTGGGGGCGCGGCGGGACCGCGCGCGCGGATTGCGGCATGCGCGCCGGGGTGCATTTTGCACGGCTCCCGGGAGGGGCTACTTCGCTACGGTCAGCACCTTCGCGATCGCCACGTTCCGGTCCTGGTCGGACGCGCGGACGGTGACGGTGTGCTCCCCGGGGGGAAGACTGGGAACCGGAATCCGGAAGCTCTCGGTGCGCTGATCGTACAGTCCGTCCTCGGGAAAGACCTGGACCCAGTCGCCGCCGTCGACCGAATACTCGATCACGGCGATCCGCGAGTCGGCGTCGATCGCCGTGCCGCTCACCACGACGCCGCGTCCGGCGAGCCCGCTGCCCGAGGAGGTCTTCAACCCCTCGATGCGCGGCGGGACGTTGTCGATCGTCACGGCCGGACCGGTCCGCTCCGAGGAGAGCGCCACGTCCGGCGGGTTGTCCATCCTGTCCGAGGCGATCACCTTGATGCGGTAGGTCCCGTTCGCGTAGGACTCGGCGTCCCACGAGACGACGCGATCCTTCTTGTCGCTCGCCAGCTTGCGCCACTCCTTCTCGTCGTCGCTCCGGATCAGCACGTCGTACGTGAGGTCGTCGCCGTTGGGATCGGCCGCGTCCCAGGTCACGGTGCGCACGCCGCGCGCCCACGCCGCGCTGGCGTCGGAGACGGCGCGCGGGCCGGTCTTCGGCAGCGAGTACTCCACCTTCAATCCGTTCGGGAAGGTCTGCGAGATCTGCGGCGGCCGGTATTCCGGCCCGCCCTCCATGAACGGCTGGTCGGGCCCGAACACCTGGATGTTCCCGATCTCGGGCGGCAGGTTGCGCTGCCGGTAGGAGACCTCGGCCATCGAGAGGAGCGGAAGATCGCCCCCCGCCTTCTTGAGGCGCAGGCGGAACTGGAGGAAGCGCGCGGGCGGGCTCTTGATCTCGGCGCCGCCGGGACCGATCGGCGTCTCGGGGCTCCATGCGCTCCAGCCGTCGTCGGGCGTCTGGCTCAACCCGCTGCGCGAGGACCACGTCGCCTCGCCGTCGCGCAGGGAGATGAGCGCGCGTCCCCAGGACGCCACGGAACGGAGATCGTGCGCGTCGGAGAGATACGTCCCCTGCGCCGCCGGGCCGGAGCCCAGGGCGTAGAGGGTGGCCGGGTTGCCCGTCGCGGCGAAGGTCTCGCCGCCGGCGCGCACCAGCGCCAGCACCTGCTTTTCGTCCGGAGCGCCGAGCAGCGCGTACTTGCGATTGGTCGAGACGCGGAAGAGGGCGCCCGGGTCGCCCGTCGAGACCCACACCGATTGGTCGTCGGCCGGAATCATGGAGTAGATGTAGTCGGCCGTGGGAGCGTAGAGGAGCCGCGCGCTTCCGTCGGGCTGCACGAGATAGACGCCGCTCCGCCCCCCGCTCGTCGGCGTGACGTCGACGGCGTAGGGATTGGAGCCGCTCCCCGCGACGCGGGAGGACGCCTGCCCCTTGCTCGCGCCGACCGCGACGGAGCCGTCGGGAAGCACCGCGATGGCCCGGATCTCGTCGGCGTCGGCGTCGTAGATCACGCGCTGGCGCCCGGCGCCGTCGACCTTCACGAGGAGCCCCTTGGCGCCCGTGCCGGCGAGGAGGGCGCCGTCCTTGGCCCACGCCAGGGCGAGCACGTTCACGTCCTTGGTCTCGGCGTAGACGGAGCCCTTTCCCGGGCCCGTCACCTGGAAGATCTTCCCGCGCGGCCCGGTGCCGGCGTAGAGCGCGCCGTCCTTGCCGACCAGGAGCGACCAGATCGATTCCTCGCCCGTCTTGAAGTAGCGCGTCGTGTCGCCGCGCGCCGTGATCCGGAAGATCTCGCCTCCGGGGGCCGACGCGGCGTACACGTCGTCCTTGGCGTCCACGGCCATCGCCGTGATCTCGCTGGCGCCCGTCTTCCAGAGAAGCTTCGGCCCCTCGCCGCGCGTCCAGCGGTAGATGCCGCCGTTGTCCCCCGTGCCGAAATAGACCCGTCCCTTCGTGTCGCGCGCGAGACTCCAGATGTAGGCGACGTCGGGCAGGTGCGTCACGACCGAATCCCAGCCCGGCCCCAGGGTGAGGTAGCCGTCGCTCTCGATCGCGACGCCCACGACCTGCTCTCCCTGGAGGAAGTCGCCGGCGCTGTCCAGCCGCCAGAAGGACGTGCTCACGGCGTGCGCGGAGGGGGCGAAGCACGGGAGGGCGAGCGCCGCGGCGAGCAGCACCGCGGCGCGGGCGGAAGCGCGGAGGGTCGTCAGAACGTCTCTCCTTTCGCGACGGGCCAGGTTGGGAACTCCGGCGTCATCGCACGCCGGGAATGACGGTGACGGTGGCGCTCTCGCATCCGCGCACGACGTGCCCGAGCGGGATCGCGACCTCGGCCACGGTCGCGCCCTTGGTGGTGGCCGACTCCCCGGACTTGGGCGATGAGCCGAGCACGTTGAGCACGGAGCCGGGCGCCTGGGACATCTCGCGGCCGCCCACGACGGCGCCGCCGGCGGTGCGATAGAGCTGCACGTAGATCTTGTCGGACGGACGGTCCGACTCGATCAGGTCGGCCAGCTGGTCGAAGGTCTCGGGCTGGTACCGCTCCGGCGCGCGCTGCATCTCCCACTTCTCGGTCTCGGTGGCGTCGCAGACGCGCACCGTGAGGTCGCCGGCCGGCGTGGCGGGTGGAACGCGGACCCGCACGCGGCGGGTCTCGACCAGGCGGTTGGAGCGGCGGAGCGTGAGGTCCACGTCGAGCGAATCGCCCGCGATGATCGCGGCGGGCGCGACGCGGATCCCGAGCAGGGCCGCCTCGTCGATCCCGTCCTCCACCCGCACGTCGACGCGCACCGAGTCGAGCCGCGAGGGGCGGAAGCGGTCGCCGAGGAGCAGCGTGAGCGACTGTCCCACGGTCTCCCCCACGCCCGAGACGGGCGCGGTGCTGATGAAGGTGTCTTCCTTGTGGATCGTGCGCGCGCCGCCGTTCATGTAGAGCGCGAAGTCGTAGCGCAGCGTGGACACGCCGGCGTCGTAGAGCGCTTCGGAGATGGAGTTCACGACGGTCGCGCTGACGAGCGCGGGCGTGAGATAGCGGCTGCGCGCCACCTCCATGTGATACGAGCGGGAGCGTCCGCCGCTTCCGGCGATCGCGACATGGACCGGAATCATCGACGGGGACGGGCCCATCGTCCCCGCGATGCCGACGCTCCGGTCGGCGAAGATGGTGCCGCAGGTCACGGTGGGCGAGCCGATCTTGTTCGAGATCTGCTGGCTCGACATGATCGTGTGGATCTTGGCCGCGGTCATCGGCAGCTCCATCCAGCCCATCGCGAGGAAGGGGTGTCCGAAGGCGAGCACGCGGTCGCCGTCGCGATAGGTCACGGTGCCGATGGCCGCCGCCGACCAGTCGCCGCGCACCAGCTGGACGCCGATGGCGGAGCCGGGGCGTAGCGAGTCGCAGGAGCCGCCCGGGGCGTTGGCGCCCCCGGGGCTGGCGACGAAGCCGCGCTCGGAGAGCCAGGGCTCGAGGTAGTGGATCGCCTCGTTGGTGAAGCCCGCGAGCGCGAGCGGCGTGGCGATCGGCCTGGCGCCGCCGGCGTCGCCGGACTGCTCCTTGGGCGCGCCGAGGGATCCGAAGGCATCCTCGGCGCTGGGGGGCTTGGCGCCCGGTGCCGGGAGGAGGCTCAGCATCTGATCGATCGGCGTGATCCCGGCCATCGGCTCCTTCAGGAAGGACCACGTGTAGGAGACGGCGCCGATCAGCTTGCCCCCGACGTAGACAGGGCTGCCGCTCATCCCCGCGATGACGCCGGTCTTGTCCACGACCGGTCCCGACGCTTTCGCCATGATGAGGTCGAACCCGGGGCGATAGCCCTTCAGCACCCCGACGATCGTGACCGCGAAGGTGTCGATCTGGGTGCCGGAGAAGACGCTGTAGCCGGTGCCGGTCATCCCCTCGCGGACCTCGGAGACCGGGAGCGTCGCCGAAGGGGGGATGAGCGGCAGCGGGGCCGCCCCAGCGGCGGCGCCGGGCAGGGTTCCCCCCAGGAGGACCCCAAGGATTCCGGAGGCGAGGAGGAGAGCCGGTAGGACGCGCCCGAGCGCGCGGCGGGTGGTCATCAGTAGTGGGAACAATACGGACTGGAGGAAGGTTCCGTCAACGAGTCCCGCCCGTCCCCCGCGCCCGGTCGCGCAGCGAGGCCAGGCGCTGGAGCGCGTCCAGCGGCGTGAGCCGCTCCACCGGGGCGTCGGCCAGCTCGGCGAGGAGCGCGGTCCGCTCGTCCGCCCCCACGCCCCGCGCAGCGCCGCCCGCCGTGTCCCTCCGCGCGCCGCTCGGTCCGGCCGCGTGCTCCCGCTCCAGGCGCGCGAGGATCTCCTCGGCGCGGGCGAGCACCTCGCCCGGCACGCCGGCGAGCTGCGCGACGTGGATCCCGTAGGAGCGGTCGGCCCGCCCCGGCGCGATCGCGTGCAGGAAGACGATCCTCCCCTCGTTCTCCGAGACCCGCACGTTCCGGTTCTTGAGCCGGGGCAGCGTCGCCTCGAGATCGGTCAGCTCGTGGTAGTGCGTGGCGAAGAGGGTGCGCGGGCGCGCGCGCGGGCCCTCGTGCAACGCCTCGGTCACCGCCCACGCGAGCGAGAGCCCGTCGTAGGTGCTGGTCCCCCGCCCCACCTCGTCCAGCAGCACCAGGCTCCGGTCGGTGGCCTGGCGCAGGATGGTCGCGGTCTCCTCCATCTCGACGAAGAACGTCGAGGCGCCGCGCGCGATCTGATCCGAGGCGCCGACGCGCGTGAAGATCCGGTCGGCGAGCCCGATCTCGGCCGCCGCCGCGGGCACGTAGGAGCCGACCTGCGCCAGGTAGACCGCCAGCCCCACCTGGCGCAGGAAGGTGGACTTGCCCCCCATGTTGGGGCCGGTGATCAGCCAGATCTGCTCCCGCTCGCCGTCCAGCGCGCAGTCGTTCGGGACGAACGCGCCGCCGTCCAGCGCGCGCTCCACCATCGGATGCCGCGACTGCTTCAGCACGAGCTTCCGATCCTCGGTCAGGGCCGGTCGCGTCCAGCGCTCGCGCGCGGCCGTCTCGCCCAGCGCACGGTACAGGTCCAGCTCCGCGACCACCCGAGCCGCGTCGTGCAGGGCGCCGATCGACTCCAGGCAGCGCTCGCGCAGCCGGTGGAAGTGCGCCGCCTCCGACCGGCGGCTCTCCACGCTGGCCGCCTCGATCCGCTCTTCCATCCGTTTGAGCTCGGGGGTGACGTAGCGCTCGGCCCCGGCCAGGGTCTGCTTCCGGAGATAGTCCTCGGGCACGCGGGCCAGCTGCGAGCGCGTCACCTCGATGTAGTAGCCGAAGACGCGGTTGTAGCCGACCTTGAGGTTCGGGATCCCCGAGCGCGCGCGCTCCCGCGCCTCCAGCGCGAGCACCTGCTCGCGGCCGTCGCCCGCATCGCTCCGCATGGCGTCCAGGTCGGGGTCGAAGCCCGGGCGGATGATCCCGCCCTGGGCCGCGGTGAGCGGGAGCTCCTCCATCAGGGCTTCTTCGAGCAGCGCGGCGAGCCCCGAGAGGTCGGGAAGCGCCTCGCGCCAGGCGCCGATCGCGGCTCCGGTCCGCGCCTCGAGCGTGAGGCGCACGGCGGGCAGCCGCCTGAGCGCGTCGCGCACGGCGCCCAGGTCGCGAGGCGCCGCGCGTCCGGAACCGAGGAGGCCGAGCGTGCGCTCCAGATCGGGAAAGCGATGGAGCCGCTCGGCCAGCTCGGCCCGGAGCGGGGCCGACTCGGCGAAGCAGGCCGTGCGGTCGAGGCGCGCCGTGACCACAGCGCTCTCGCGCGCCGGCTTCCGGAGGAGGCCCCGCAGCGCCCGCGCCCCCATCGAGGTCTCGGTGCGATCGAGCAGGTGGAGCAGCGAGTGCTCCTTTCCCGCCGGCGAGTCGAAGACCTCGAGATTGCGAAGCGTCACCTCGTCGACGACGAGCGGCTCCCCCTCGCGAAGCGGGCGGATCTCCCGGATCTGCGGCAGGTCCGATTTCGCGAGGGAGCGGAGGTAGTCGAGCAGCGCGCCCGCGGCGCCCAGCCCCTCGCGTCCGGCGTCCAGCCCGAAGGAGTCGAGCCGCGCCACCGAGAAGTGCCGGAGCAGCGCCTGGCGGCCGGCCTCGGGATCGAACCGCGCCGCCTCGCGGCGCGTGATCGGCGCCTTGCCGTAGGGCCAGCCCTCGCCCTCCCCGCACGCCGGATCGCGCGCGCCGCGGCCTGGGAACGGCAGCAGCACCTCGCGCGCGGGAAAGGCGAGCGGTAGCGCTGCGAGTCCCTCGGCGTCCACCGTCCCCGCGCGGAACTCCCCCGTCGAGACCTCGGCCACGGCGACGCCGACGCGCCCCTCGCCGGGGGCGAGCGCCACGATGTAGTGGCTCTCGGTCGCTTCCAGAAGACCCAGCCGCGTCAGGGTGCCCGGCGTGAGCACCTCGACCACCTGCCGGTCCACCAGCCCCTTCGCCTCTTCGGCGCTCTCCATCTGCTCGGCGATCGCGACCGAATAGCCGCGCTCGACCAGCTTCTTGAGATACCCCTCGACCGAGTGGTGCGGGACGCCGGCGAGCGGGAGGGGGTCGCGCTTCTTGTCGCGCGAGGTCAGCGCGATGCCGAGCACGCGGGAGGCGATGAGGGCGTCCTCGCCGAAGGTCTCGTAGAAGTCGCCCATGCGAAAGAGGAGGATGCTCCCCGGATGCTCGGCCTTGAGCCTCCGGTACTGCTCGAGCATCGGGGTCGTCTCGGCGCGGGCGGAGGCGGCCTCGGCCGCGGCGTTCGCTTCCATGCGGGCCGGGGTGGCTTCCACGGGCCCTAGCGGGGCACGACCTGGTAGGAAAGCCCACGCTCGCGCCGGAGCCGCTCGCCCAGCGCGCGCGCCTCGTCGCGCGTCGCGAAGGAGCCGGCGCGCACGCGGAAGAGGGGCGGCGTCTCGCTCCCCTGGCGGACCGACACGTCCTCGTTCCCCGCCGCGCGCAGCTCGCGCGCGAGCGCGTCCGCCAGGTCCTTCCGCGTGAACGCTCCGATCTGGATCGCGTATCCGCCGCCGATCGGCAGGAGCGGCGTCACCGTGTCTCCCGGGCGGATGCCGCGGTCGCGAACGCGCGCCGCCTCGTAGGAGAGCGGGAAGCGCTGCGCCACCTGGCGGAAGACGCTGGCCGCGTCCGCCTGGCGCCCCACCGCCTCGAGGGCGGTGCCCATCGCGTAGAGCGCCTGCGGCGCGTAGTCCCCCTGGGGATGGCGCTCCAGGAGCGTCCGGAGCGCGGCCATGGCGGCCGAGGGCTTGCTCGCGCGGAGCGCCGCCTGGGCCGTGGCGTACTCGTAGGATTCTTCCTCGGGCGAGCCCTTGAGGTCGGATTCGGCGGAGGCCAGGAACTGGAGCGCTCCCGCGGCGTCCCCGCGACCGAGCTGCGCCAGCCCGCGCGTCACCAGGCCCTGGCGCCCCGTCGCGCTCCGCTCCACGCCGGGGGTGAAGATGGCGAGCAGGTTCTCGGCCTGCGCGTAATCGCCGCTGACGTACCGGAGCCGGGCCAGCGCCAGGGTCGCCTCGCGCCGGAAGACGCCTTTCGGATGGCGGGCCAGGTAGTCCGAGAGCGCCTGGTCGTACGCGTTGCCGTCCTCGAGCACCAGCGCGCGCAGGTACGCCGCGGCGTCGGCCTTGTCGGGCGCCAGGCCGTTTTCGGGAATCCGGATCAGGATGGCGCGGGCCTCCTCGGTGCGGCCCCGGTCGAAGGCGTCGCGCGCCGCGACGAGGAGTGCCGCGTTCGCTTCGGGTCCGGTGGGCTTCTTCGCCTCCTTCTTGGGCGCCGCCGCGACGAGCGTGACCGCGCCGGCGAGGAGGAGGACGAGCGCCGCGGCGCGCAGGCCGGGCCTCACGCGCGCTCCAGCCAGGCGAGGCAGGAGGGACAGCGCGACCAGTATTCCTCGGCGCGCTCCCCGCACTTGGGGCACGCGGGCGGCGCCGAGCCGCCCAGCTCGCGGAGCAGCGTGTCCACCTCGGTCAGCGCCCGCGCGGGGTCGCCCAGGCGGCGATGGATCTCGATCACGAGCAGCCGCGCCTCGAGCGAATGGGGATCCATGGTCATGGCCTCGCGCGCGGCGTGCGTCGCCTCGGAGAGGTCGCCGCGCTTCATGTGCATGCGCGCCAGCGCGAGCAGGATCCGCGCGTCGCGCGGGTTCTTCTGCAGCATCTGCTCGTAGAGCGGCGCCAGGTCGCCGAAGCGGCCCCGCTCGAAGTAGGAGACCTCGAGGCGTTCGAGCACGAGATGCGAATGCTCGGGGTGCGCGGCCGCGAGTCCCTCCCAGAGCGCCATGGCGCGGTCCGGATGGTTCGTCTCATAGTAGATGTCCCCCATCCGGAGCAGCGCCACCGGGAGATCGCGCTCCAGCTTGAGCGCCGCCTTGAAGTGCTTCGCCGCCTCCTCGAG
>DATJEJ010000017.1:0-14583 GCA_035496795.1 Candidatus Omnitrophota bacterium | reverse complement strand
CGGCCTTCCTGAACGTGGGGGGTTACTTCCGCGAGGCGATCCGGCCCCTCAGATTCTCTTCCTGCTCACGCAGCTCCTGGGGGAAGGCGTCGCCGAAATCCTCCGACTCGTAGACCTGGCGGATCTCCACCTCGGTGTCCTCGAACGGGGCCCGCTTGAGCCACTCGATCGCCTCCTCCTTCGACTTCACCTGCCAGAGCCAGAACCCTGCGATCAGCTCCTTCGCCTCGGCGAAGGGCCCGTCGATCACGGTCTTCTTTCCGCCGGAGAAGCGGACGCGCACGCCCTTGGAGCTTGGTTGCAGCCCCTCGCCCGCGAGCATGACGCCCGCGTTCACCAGCTCCTCGTTGAACTTGCCCATCTTCGCGAAGAGTTCCTTGTCGGGGAAAATGCCCGCTTCGCTGTTCTTGTCAGCCTTCACAATCACCATGAATCGCATGACGGAATCTCCTTTATTTATTCATCTTACGTTGGCCCGCCGCGGCCTGCTTCGGGGCCGGCCCGCCCGGGCTTCATCTCTACGACGAACGGGGTGGACCGGAATCGACACGGTCCCGCCGTTTTCGGATCAGCGCATCGAGGCTCGCCGGCCCGGCGCCGTTGGCGGAGAAGAACAGGAAGAGGAAGCAGAAGAGCACCGCGGGCTCGCCGTGATTCTGGATCGGCCAGAACCCGTGGGGGAAGTGGCCGATGAAGTAGGCGAACGCCATCTCGCCCGAGGCCAGGAAGGCCGCCGGCCGGGTCAGCAGCCCGATCAGGATCAGGGTGCCGCATACGATCTCGATCCACCCGGCGGCGATGAGCCGGGGGGTGAGCGTGACGCCGGCCGGCATGCCGCCGAACCAGCCGAAGAGCTTCATGCCGCCGGGGTGGATGAACAGCAGCCCGGCCACCATTCGAAGCAGGGCGTGGGTCGCCCCCGCGAAACGGTTCCTCATGGCTCGACCTCCGTCAGGGTCCGATCGTCTCGCCGGACGGCCGGCGAGACGGACCAGCATACCGGAGCCGCGGCGTCGGGGGCGCGAAGAGACGTAGCGGCAAATTCCCGGTCAGGATCGTGCCGATTTGGCCGATTAGGCCCGGGTGAGGCGATCGGATCGCTGGTTCCACATCGTCGCTCTGCTCACCGTCGCCGTGTTCGGCCTCTCGCTGGCGGTGGTGTTCCCGCGCGCGCCCGGCTACCCGGGCGACGGCCGCGACGCCGAGCTCAGGGCGGAGCCGCCTCCGGTCACCCTGAGCGGCACCCTCACCCCCGGCCGCGCCCTCTCCGAGCTGCTCGCCGCCAGGGGGCTGGACTCCGATCAGATCGGCGAAGTCATCCGGCTGATGCGCGCCTACAAGAACCCGCGCACGCTGCGCCCCGGCACCTCGGTCGATTTCTCCTTCGATCCGGTGGGGCCGTACGGCCCCCAGCGCAATCCGGAGCGCCTCCGCATCGCCCTGAGCCCCGACTCGGTCCTCGACTTCCTGCGCTCCGACGCGCGATGGTCCGTGCGCGTCGAGGCGGTTCCCTTCGTCGTGGACACGGTCTGCATCTCCGGCGTGATCACCTCGAGTCTCTGGTCGGCGAAGCTGGGAGGCGACCTCGACCGGCTGGGCGAAGGGGAGTTCGAGGACCTGGTCTACGACCTGGCCGACATCTTCGCGTGGGAGGTCGACTTCACGCGCGACCTCCGGAAGGGGGACGTCTTCCGCGTGGCGCTGGAGCGAAAGGTGCGCCCCGACGGCTCCGTGCGAAGCCGGCACTTCCTGGCGATCGAGCTGCGCAACCAGGACCGCGTGCTGCGCGCGATCCCGGTCCCGCGCGGGGCGGGCTGGACCTACTTCGACGACGAGGGGCGCTCGCTGCATGGCGCCTTCCTGCGCTACCCGGTCCCGTACCGCATCACCAGCCGGTTCACCAGCCGGCGCTTCCATCCGATCCTGAGGCGGTGGCGCAAGCACGAGGGGATCGACTACGGGGCGCCGTACGGAGCGCCCGTCGAGGCCACCGCGTCGGGCGTGGTCACGCGGGCGGGTTTTTCGGGAGGCTATGGCCGGCTGGTGGAGCTCCGGCACGCGGGCGGCATCCGGACGCGCTACGCGCACCTGAGCGCGATCGGCGCCGGGATCCGCCTCGGCGCGCGGGTGGAACAGGGAGCCATCGTCGGAAGGGTGGGCGCCTCGGGCCTGGCGACCGGCCCGCACCTGCACTACGAATTCGTGCTGAACGGCCGCCACGTCGACCCGCTCACGGTCGAGCTTCCCAGCCAGCCGTCCCTGTCCGGCGCGCGCCTCGCGGAGTTCCGCAAGGCCAAGGACGGCGCGCTGTCGCTCCTGGAAGGCGTGCCGATCCCCCTCGACATCCGGGTGGCCCTGAGCCGTCGGCAGTAGGCGCCCGCTTCGATTCCCTCCGATCCGTCGCCGATCAGTGCGCCGCGCTGGAATCGTGCGCGGCCGGCTTCGGCTTCGCCGGCGCATCCGCGCCCACGGGCTGAGGCGCGATCGGCGAGAGCGCGGGCGCCTTGGCGTTGGCCGCCGCAGGCGTCGGCTCGGGCGTGGCCGCCGGAATCGTCACCGGCTTCTCCTCGATCGAGCGGGAGATCCGGTGCGTTCGCGTCGTGACCTTGTGGGCACTGACGCGGGCCGCCTTCGGCGTCTGCGTCTCGAGGGCGGGCTTGGCTTCGACCGGCGCCGCGGCGGGCTGAGCCGCCGGCTGTGCAGCCGGTGCCGCGGGCTGGACGGCGGGGGCCGTCGTCGGAGCCGCGGCCGCGGGCGCCGCCGCTTCGGGTGCCGGCTGGTCCGCGGACGACTTCGAGGCGATGGCGGCGTCGGAGTTGATGCTTCGGGCCGAGACGAGGCTGTATCCCGCGATGCCGACCGCGATGATGGCCAGGATCGCGGCGATCATGCCGATCGTCGCGCCCCGCTTCAGCGCGCGCAGCTGGCTTTCGGTGAGGGTGACCGGTTCGTCGGTCGGTTCCGTGTACTTCTCTTCCCAACGGCTCCTCATGATGCCCTCCTTCGGCAATCGATATCGAATCGGGGCCGCGACCAAGCGGCTGCGGCAAGCTTCGTTCGGGGATCAAGTGGCGTGCCAGAAGGAGAGCGGTCCGGACCCGAATGGGGAAACACGGCCGGTTCCGGGGCTTACCCCGGGGACGAAGCCCTGGGACGTGGCACCCTTTGTACGTTCGGGCTCGGGAATTGTACCGGCGAGGCCGCTCCCGTAAGCTGGTCGCCTTCGAACCCGTCCGCCACGAACGAAGGGAGTCCGCGTGAAGCCCGATCCGTTGCCGCCGCCCGCTCCCGACCTGGC
Organism: Candidatus Omnitrophota bacterium; assembly: GCA_035496795.1. Taxonomy (GTDB): domain Bacteria; phylum Eisenbacteria; class RBG-16-71-46; order SZUA-252; family SZUA-252; genus DASQJL01. Next base: position 11,285 of record DATJEJ010000017.1, on the reverse strand, counting down.
TGCGGCCATTCTGGGAATCTGGCGCCTCACGTCCCGTGAGGACTACGACGCGGGCGGGCGCCGGCTGATCGATCCGGTCCTGGGTGCCGAGCCGCTCGGCATCCTGTGCTTCGCGCCGAAGCAGTTCGCCGCGCAGTTCATGAATCGCGCGCGCGGCCTGGACTCCTGGTCCCAGACCCCGGCCGCTCCCGCCGCCGGCATCAACAATACCGGCGCCGTGGACGGCTACGACGCGTACTTCGGCACGTACGATCTCGACGCGGCCGCCGGCACCATCATGGTGTCTCTGAACGGCGCGCTCTCGCGGGGCAACATCGGAATGAAGGCGACGCGCGACGTCCGGGTCGCCGGCAATCGGCTCTGGATCCGTCTCGCGACGAGCGCCGCCGACGGCACGGCGATCACGCGCACTCTCACGTTCGAACGCTCCGGGTAGCGGTGTCGAGCCTGATCCCGATCCAGGCGATTCGCGAGGCAGCGGCGAGGACCGCGGACCGGCTCCATCGGACGCCGGTCCTGACGGCCACGACCCTGGGGGAGCGCGCCGGCGCGCGGCTCCATCTCAAGTGCGAGAGCTTCCAGAAGACCGGCTCCTTCAAGCCGCGCGGCGCCCTCAACGTCGTCCTCTCCATGGAGCCGGAGCGCCGCGCGCGCGGGCTCATCACGGTCTCCGCGGGGAACCACGCCCAGGCGGTGGCCTGGGCCGCGCGCGCGGCCGGCGTCCCGTGCACGGTCGTCATGCCCGCCGACGCGCCGCGGTCCAAGACGGTCGCGACGAGAGGGTACGGCGCGACGATCGTGCCGCATCCCGATCGAACGACGCTGTTCGACCGGATGCGCGAGGAGGAGGCGCGCACCGGGGCGGCGTTCGTGCATCCCTTCGACGATCCCGTGGGGCTCGCGGGCGCCGGCACGCTGGGGCTCGAGATCGTCGAGCAGATTCCCGACGTCGCCTGTGTCGTGGTGCCGATCGGCGGCGGGGGACTGATGGCGGGCGTGACGTCCGCCGTCAAGGCGTTGAGGCCGTCCTGCCGCGTGATCGGCGTCGAGCTGGACGCGAGCCGGGGCATGACGGCGTCGCTGTCGGCGGGCAAGCCGATCCCGATTCCCGTTCCCAGGACTCTCGCCGACGGGCTGACGCCGCCTTTCGTGGGATCCATCCCGCTCGCGATCGCGCGCGACGCGCTCGACGAGATCGTCCCCATCACCGAGCCCGAGATCGTCGAGGGCATGCGCTGGCTCCTCACGCGCGCCAAGCTCTACGTGGAAGGAGGGGGCGCGGCGGCCACGGCCGCCCTTCTCTCGGGGAAGGTGCGCGTTCCTCCCGGGAGCGTCGTCGTGAGCGTCGTCTCGGGGGGCAACGTGGACCCGGACCGCGCGCTCGCCGCGATCGTGGGAGGCGACCGGTGAAGGTCCTGTTCGTGAATGGAGACGGCGTGGCGCGCCTCCTCACGATGGAGGCTTCCATTCCCGCCATGCGCGACGCCCTGACGGCCCTGTCGCGCGGCGACGTCGTCATGCCGCTCCGGAGCCTCGTCCGCCTGCCGGACCGCTCCGGCCTGCTCGGACTGATGCCCGGCTACCTGGGAGCGCCGCGCAGCTTCGGTCTCAAGGTGGTCACCGTGATGCCGGGAAATCACGGAACGGCGTACGACTCGCATCAGGGGGTGGTGATGCTGTTCGGGATCGAGCACGGCGAGCCGCTCGCGATCCTGGACGCGAGCGCGATCACGGCGATCCGGACCGCCGCGGCGTCGGCGGCGGCCACCGATGCCCTGGCGCGCGAGGACGCGGGGGACCTGGCCCTGATCGGATCGGGGACCCAGGCGAAGACCCATCTCGCGGCGATGCGCGCGGTGCGCCCGCTCCGGCGCGTGCGCCTCTGGAGCCGGAATCGCGCGAACGCGGAACGGTTCGCGCGCGCCGAGGCCGGGAGCGCCGGAGTTCCGATCGAGGTCGTGGGCACGGCCGAGGAGGCGGTGCGCGGCGCGGACCTCGTCTGCACGACCACCGCGTCGAAGGAGCCGGTCGTCCGAGGCGCCTGGCTCTCGCCCGGCACCCACGTGAACGCCGTGGGCTCCTGCTTTCCGACCAGCCGCGAGCTCGATACGGACGCCGTGCGCCGGGCTCGTCTCTACACCGACTGCCGCGAATCGTGCGTGAACGAGGCCGGCGAATTCCTCATTCCCCGCGGCGAAGGCGCGATCACCGACGCGCACCTGCTGGGCGAGCTGGGCGAGGTCCTTCTCGGCAAGGTCGAGGGACGCGCCTCGCGTGACGACGTCACCCTCTACGAGTCGCTAGGCGTGGCGGTCGAGGACCTGGCGGCGGCGCACGTCATCCACCGGCGCGCGATGGAGACGGGCGACGGAACGTGGCTCGATTGGGGTGGCGTCTAGCGGACGGCCGCGGGAAGCCAGGCGTCCAGGACCGAGGGAGGGAAGACGCCTCCCGCCTCCAGCGAAGCGCGCGCCTCGGCGAGCGCGGCCAGGACCCCCTCGCGATCGCGCGGCAGCCCCGGCATGCGCGTGAGGTCGATCGCCTCGCCGTGCGCGGCGGTGCGCTCGAGGAGTGCTTCGAGGTCGCAGAGGCCCCGGCCCAGGGCCAGCGCCTGAGCTATTCCGGCGAGCAGGAGATGCGCGTGCGCCGATCCGTCGGGCAGGCGGAACTCGATGGTGGGCGGCCAGGCGTCGCAGGCGCCCCCCGGAGCGAAGAGCGGGAGCCGGATCAGCGCCTTCCGGTTGAACGCTCCCCAGGTGATCGCGACCGGAGTTTCTTTCGCCTGCAGCAGGCGCACGAACGAGGATGCCTCGCGATTGCCGAAGGCCATCAGCGCGGGCGCCAGACGCACCAGCCCTCCGATCAGCCAGCGACCCGAGGGCCCCAGGCTTCCCCCCTCGACGAATGCCTCCGCCGGCGGGAACTCCCGCAGGGGGCGGGGGAGGCTGTGGACGTGGAGTCCGCTTCCGGCGTGCCCCTCCTTGAGGATGGGATCGAAACGGCACGGGAGCCCTTCTTCGTGCGCGAGATGGAGCAGGACCCAGCGCGTGAGAACGATCGCGTCCGCGGCCGCGGGAAGGGGTGCCAGTCCCAGCTCGATCTCGTGCTGCTCCCAGATGCGGCCCCGGTCCTTCCGCTCGTCGACCAGCCCCACTTCGGCATGCGCGTACTTCACGGCGACGCCCATGTCCGCCAGATGGCGCAGCGCGCGGCGGCGCATCCCCTCGCCCGCCACGAACGGGGAGGTCGCGTGGTAGCCGCGGTCGCGCCGGCGCTCGAGCTCCACATCGTTCGCGGGGCGACCCAGGAAATACTCCACCTCGCCCAGAGCCCAGTATTCCAGGCCGGCCTCGTCGCGAAGGCGCTCGAACGCGCGGCGCACGATGGTGTCGGGGGACTGCGGCAGAGGCCGCCCCTCGCGATCGCAATGCCCGCAGAGGAGGGCGAGGGTGGGGACCGGGGAGAAGGGACTCAGAAATGCGGTTGCGATCCGCGGCAGGAGCCGGATATCGCTCGCGCCGCTCGGGAGCCCGTCGAACAGGCTGGATCCGTCGGCGCGCTCGCCATGGCGCAGGATGCCCAGGAGATGCGCGCGACTCTGAGGCACGAAGTCGAGCGCCTTGAGGACGCCGTCCCCGCCGACGTGCATCAGCGTGACCAGGCCGATATCCTTTTCGTCGACGATGCGCGCGAGATCCTCGGCCGTCCATTCGCCCGACGGCTTGCCCAGGATCTTCTCCAGCTTCGAAGCGGGAAACGCGCTCACCCCATCATCGTACGGCGCGCCGGGCCGGCCGAGCAGGGCGACTTAGGTACCGGAGCCGGGGGGTGCCAAGGAGTATCATGAGGGCCCCATGAGCGATCCCGAGACCCAGCGTCCGTCCCAGTCCGAGAAGAGCGCCCGCTTCCGGGCGCTGCACCAGGGCCCGGGCGCGTTCGTGATCGCGAACGCCTGGGACCCCGGATCGGCGCGGCTCCTCGCCCAGCTGGGATTCCAGGCTGTCGCCACCTCCAGCGCCGCGGCCGCGAGGGCCCTGGGGGTGGAGGACGGCCAGCTGGGACGGGACCGGTCGCTCGCCAACGCGCGGTCGATCGTGGACGCCTGCGATCTTCCGGTCTCGGCGGATCTCGAGGACGGATTCGGCGCTGCCCCGGCCGTGGCGGCCGAAACGATCAGGATGGCGGGCGCGGCCGGTCTCGCGGGTGCGTCGATCGAAGACGCCCCCGGAGGCTCGGGCGTCCACGGGCTCGGTCTGGCCGTGGAGCGGATCGCCGCGGCGGTCGAGGCGGCGCGATCGCTTGGCGCGCCCTTTACCCTGACCGCGCGCTGCGAGAACTTCGTGCGCGGGCGTCCCGACCTGGACGATACGATCGAGCGCCTGCGCGCGTACGAGCGGGCCGGCGCGGACGTGCTTTTCGCGCCGGGCCTGCCCACCCTCGACGCCGTCCGGGCGGTCTGCTCCGCGGTCGCCAAGCCCGTGAACTTCATGGCGGGAATTCCCGGGAGATCGTTCTCCGTCCCCGAGCTGGAAGCGGCGGGCGTGCGCCGGATCAGCCTCGCGGCCTCCCTGCACCGTGCCGCCATGGCAGCCCTTCGCGAAGCCGCCGAGGAGGTCCTGAGCCGGGGCACGTTCACCTACACCGACCGGCTCGCGGCTCCTGCCGCGACGCGAGAGGGAGCGCGATGACCGACGCCTATCTGCGCGACGTGATCCGCACGTATCGGAATTACAAGGCGCTCGGGGACAGGGCCCTGGCCCAGACGCCCGAAGCGCACTGGCACACCGAGCTGGACGCCAGCTCCAACAGCATCGCCGTCATCGTCAAGCACGTCGCGGGCAACCTGCGCTCCCGTTTCACCGATTTCCTGACTGCCGACGGCGAGAAACCCGACCGGGACCGCGACGGAGAGTTCACGATGACCGAGCGCGCGACCCGCGCGGAGATCCTCCGCTGGTGGGAACAGGGCTGGGCGGCCGCCCTCGGAGCGATCGAGAGCCTGCGCCCCGAAGATCTGGAGCGCACCATCCACATCCGGCAGGAGCCGTTCCTGGTCGTCGAGGCGCTCAACCGATCGGTCACGCACACCGCGTATCACGTGGGCCAGATCGTCTATCTGGCGCGCCATTTCGCGGGCGGAGCATGGACGTCGCTCTCGATCCCCAAGGGAATGTCGGGCACCCACCAGCGGGGCGATTTCAAGGAGAAGGGGATCGCGCGGACCTGACGGTCAGGGAGTGACGACCGCCAGCAGGGGAAAGTGGTCCGAGGCGGCCGCCGCCTCACCGCCGCGCACCACCTCGCAGCGCTCCACCCGGCTCGCCGTGCCGGCCGGAACGAAAAGATAGTCCAGCCGCAGGTGCGGATCCCAGGTCGGGAAGGTGACGCCGGAGTCCTCCGGGTGCAGCGCGCGGAAGGCGTCCGCGTAGCCCGCGTCCAGCATGATCTGGACGGTCTCCCAGCGCACCGTGCTCCCGAGGAGCGACGTGATCAGCCGGATCCGCAGCGGCAGGCGGCTCCGGTCCAGCGTCTCGCCCGGCGCGAGCGTGTTGAAGTCGCCGGCCAGGAGGTGGAAGCGATCCCGGTGCGACGCGATGTCGCTCAGGATGGCCTTCAGCTCGCGCACGCGGCGCCGCTCCGACCAGTTGCTGTGCATGGCCCGCAGATGCAGCGCGAAGACGCTGCACTCCGGAGCCGCCAGATCCAGCCGCAGGAGCGAACGGGAGCATCCGCGGGGCTGGCGCCACTCGTGGCCCGCCAGCTCCACCCGGCTCAGGTAGCCCACCGAGCCGCCGGGGAGGGAGCCGCAATGGGCCATCCCCGCGCGATCGGCCAGGCGCTTCACAATGTCGGGCCGGGACGCCTCCTGCAGCAGGACCAGATCGGGCTCGGCGCCGCGGATCACGGCCGCGAGCGACTCCTCGCGCCCGACGCCGCCGTACCGGATGTTGTAGCTGAGAAGGCGGAGTTTCACGCGCTCTCGAGCTTGCCGATCACGGTGAGGCAGGGCTCGCCGAGCAGGACCTCCTTCACGAACATCGTCCAGACCTTGGTTGCCTGGATGTTCACGGGCCGCCCGGCCATGCGGCAGAGCCTTTCCCTCAGCGGCACCAGGGCGGGCGCGACGTCGGGATGCTCGTCGCTCAGCGGCTTCGAGTGGGCGCCGGGAATGTAGAAGCCGTCCGGCGTGAACCAGTCCAGCACGGAATCCCCGACGAGCGTGAGGTCCACGTCGCTCGTGCCGGGCCCGTCGGCGTCGAACGGCGCGCGGTCCCCGAAGCGCTCCCCGGTGACCGAGCTTCCTCGAATGACGGCGGCCGCGTCGGGCGGCAGCATGGTTTCCACTTCCCGGCAGAATGCTGCGAAACGGGTCGGATCGCCCCCGAAGACGAGCCGGATCACGTTGGCCCGCTTTTCCTCGTCGGTGATCTCGGCCCGGGTCTCATCGCGTTCGGTCACGGGTTCCTCCAAGTTCAGGTCCCACCGTCACCGATTCTAACGCGCGACGAGCCGCTTCGGGACGGCTACGCGCTCGGAGGGGCCGGAGGAGCGGCGGGCGGCGGCGATGGACTCCCCGAGGTCGCCGTCAGGAACGTCACGGTGTCCCAGGCGTTGTGGATTCCGATGAATACCAGCAGCAATGCGGCGGGGCCGATGAAGAAGAGCGAGTCCGGAACGCCGCCCGCCAGAACCCCGCCCGCAACGAACAGGATCGCGTAGGCCAGAATCGGAAGCGCGACGTGCCAGAGCCAGTCTTCGAAGACGGGCCGGTAGGTGCGCTGCCGTGCCGTCCGCCTCATGACGATGAGCACGTAGAGGACGCCGAGCGCGCCGCAGAGCGCGACGGCAACCCCCGCGGGGTGGAGGACGCTCCAGGGGATGGAAAGAAGGCACGCCACGAGGAGGGAAGCGCAGAAGTGCACCACGTTCGGAGAGCCGAAGGCCGAGATGGTTTCCAGGCCGCCCGTTCGGCCGCTCGCGCTGATGAGCGTCATCACGACGAACTGGAGCCCGGTGAGCGCGCCCGCCGAAGAGCCGACGATCACGTAGAAGCTGGCCCAGGCCTCCAGCGACGGCGCGATGGCTTGGTGCATGACGAACCTCCTTGGCCGATCGCGGGTTCAGGCGCCGGAAGGGTTCCCGTCCAGCGTCATCTCGTGCATGGTTTCCCGAAATCCCATTCTCGCGAAGAGGCGCCGCGCGGAGTCGTTTCCGGACTTGGTCCAGAGCACCACCTGGGCCATGCCCCTGGAGTGGATCCAGGCGATGGCCGCGCGAAGGAGCGCTTCGCCGGTGCCGGCGCGACGCGCCCGCTCGTCGACATAGACGTCGTGGACGAACCCGCCGGGACCCCGCAGGTCCCTCCAGCTCGTCGACTCGATGCTGGCGAAGACGTAGCCCACGACCTCGCCCCAGCGCTCGGCCACGTTCACGAGGCAGTCGGGGTCCTCCAGCTGGGAGACGAGGAACCTCCCGTATCCATCCTCCGGATGCTGCGTGAGGATGAACCGGCGCGGGTCGGAGGCGTGGTGCTGGCGCATCAGCGCGGCGCCGTAGCGCCCCAGCGCGGCCCGGTCGGATGCGACCGCCGGTCGGATTCGGAGGTCGGACGGCGCCGGATCGGGATTCACGCCCGGATCCATCCCCGCACCGCGTGCGGCCGGTACGGCGCTTCGAGCGCGGCGATCTCTTCGGGCGTCAGGACCAGGTCGAGCGCGCGCGCCGCGGCTTCCAGGTGTTCCATCCGCGTCGCTCCGACGATCGGCGCGGTCACGCCCGGTCGCGAAAGGAGCCACGCCAGCGCGGTCTCCGCGGGCGTGACGCCGCGGGCCGCCGCCACGCGGCGGTTGGCCTCCACCACCTCCGCGTCGCCGGGATGATCGTAGAGCTGGCCGGCGAGGGTCGCGTCGCCGCTTGTGCGGGGCGTGGGTTCGCCCGCCCCGCGCGCGAGGAGGCCGCGCGCGAGCGGGGACCACGGGATCACCCCCAGGCCCTGGTCCAGGCAGAGCGGAAGCATCTCCCGCTCCTCCTCGCGGTAGACCAGGTTGTAGTGGTTCTGCATCGAGACGAACCGCGCGAGGCCGCGGGAATCGGAGATCGCCAGCGCCTTCATCAGCTTCCACGCCCAGGTCGAGCTGCAGCCGATGTAGCGCACCTTGCCCTGGCGCACCAGCAGGTCCAGCGCCTCGAGCGTCTCCTCGACCGGCGTGGCGGGGTCGACCCGGTGGAGCTGATAGAGATCGATCGTGTCCACGCCCAGGCGGCGAAGGCTGGCCTCGCATGCCTGCACCACGTGCTTGCGCCCGAGCCCCCAGGTGTTCGGAGCGCCCCCTTCCACCGTAGGATTCCACCAGGCGGCCGGCCGGGACGCGGGGTAGAAGACCTTGGTCGCGATCACGACCTCATCCAGCCGGGCGAAGTCGCGCAACGCGCGACCGGTGACCTCTTCGCTCACGCCGAGCGAGTACATGTCCGACGTGTCGAAGAAGTTGATCCCGAGCTCGATCGCGCGCTGGAAGAAGGGGCGGGCCGCCTCCTCGTCGAGCACCCAGGGCCGCCACGAGGGGGCGCCGTAGCTCATGCAGCCCAGGCACAGGCGGGAGACGGTGAGGCCGGTTCGGCCTAGGGTCGTGTACTGGATGACGCACCTCCGGAGCGGGCCGGTCAGCTTTCAATCCGCGCTGGCGGGGGAGTCTAGCGAGCGCCCCTGGCAAGTGCACCCGATTTCCGGTACAAGGAATCATCTCCATGAGCCTCCTCATTCGCGAGGACGACCTGCATGGTCCCGAGATCGCCGCGCTGCTCCGGGCCCACCTTGCCCACGCCGCGAGGCACTCGCCGCCCGAGAGCATTCACGCGCTGGATCTCGACCGCCTGCGCTCCCCCGGGATCACCTTCTGGAGCGCGTGGGTGGACGGCGCACTGGCGGGTTGTGGCGCGCTCAAGGAGCTCGCTCCCGATCATGGCGAGATCAAGTCGATGCACACGGCGGAGGCGCACCGCGGCAAGGGCGTGGCCGCGCGACTCCTGGCCCACATCCTGGACGAGGCCAGGCATCGATCCTACCGGCGCGTCAGTCTGGAGACCGGGTCGATGGAGGGTTTCGCGGCGGCGCGTGCGCTCTACGCTCGATTCGGCTTCCACGAGTGCCCGCCCTTCGCCTCGTACCGCGAGGACCCGCACAGCGTGTTCCTGACGCTCGAGCTGCCCGCCCCGCCGTGAGAGGAGGCCCATGAACCACGCGCGCGTCATCGTCACGCAGTACGGCGGGCCCGAGATGTTGCGGGTCGTTGAAGAGGAGCGCCCCGAGCCGAAGCGCGGTGAGGTGCGGGTGCGAGTGCTGGCCGCGGGGGTCTCCTTGCCCGACGTCATGGCCCGCGAGGGGATCCATCCCGAGACGCCCGTTCCTCCCTTCACCCCCGGGTGGGATCTGGTCGGCGTCGTCGACCGGCTCGGCGAGGACGTCTCCGGCATCGAGCCCGGGGAAACCGTCGCCGCGCTGCCCATTCACGGCGCGTATGCGGAGTTCGTCTGCCTGCCGCAGAGCGAGCTGATTCCCGTGCCTCTCGGGCTGGACCCCGCCGAAGCCGTCAGCCTCGTGCTGAACTACGTCACGGCCTACCAGATGATGCATCGCTCCGTGACGGTCCAGCCTGGCCAGCGCGCCTTGATTCATGGCGCGGCGGGCGGCGTCGGGACGGCGCTCCTGCAGCTGGGGCGCCTTGCCGGGCTGGAGATGTACGGAACCTGTTCGCCTCGTAACGCCCCGGCCGTCTCGGAGCTGGGGGGAGTCCCCATCGACTACAAGGCGCGGGACTTCTTGGTCGAGATCCGCCGCCTCACGGGCGAGGGGGTGGACGTCGTCTTCGATCCGATCGGCGGCGCCCACCTGTGGCGGTCTCGCAAGGCGCTTCGTCCGGGCGGCACGGTTGTGGGCTATGGACTCAGGTCGTCGCTCCGCGGCGAGGGGCTGACCTCCAGCCGACCGGGGCGTCGGCAGCGCTTTCGTGGGAGCGCCCTCTTCGGGGTGTACATCGCGGGGGGCTGGCTGCTCCCCGGGCGGAAGCGGATCGTTCCATACAGCATCCAGACGCTCAAGCGCCTGAAACCCGGATGGTTTCGCCAGGACTTGACGTCTCTCTTCGACCTGCTCCAGTCGAAGAAGATCAAACCGCTCATCGCGCAGCGGTTTCCACTCGCCGAGGCACGGCGAGCGCAGGAGCTGCTGGAGAAGGGGGGCGTGACCGGTAAGATCGTCCTCGTGCTCGCCCGAGCCGACGAGCCATGAGGGAAGGTCCCTTGATCCGACGCATCGTCCACATCGACATGGATGCCTTCTACGCGTCCGTCGAGCAGCGCGACCGGCCGGAGCTTCGCGGCGTGCCGGTGGCGGTCGGCGGCTCCCCGGACTCGCGCGGCGTGGTCGCCGCCGCGAGCTACGAGGCGCGCCGGCACGGCGTGCATTCGGCCATGCCGATGAGCCGGGCCGTCCGCATCTGCCCCGGCCTGGCGATCGTATCCCCCGATTTCTCCAAGTATCGGGCCGTCTCGCAGCAGGTCCTGGCCATCCTCCGCGACGTCACTCCACTGGTCGAGCCGCTCTCCCTCGACGAGGCGTATCTCGACGTGACGGAGAACGCCTGGGGCGAGCCGCTGGGCGTCGACGTGGCGCGGCGGCTCAAGGCGGTGATCCGGGAGACGACCGGGCTCACGGCATCCGCCGGCGTGGCGCCCAACAAGTTCCTCGCCAAGATCGCTTCCGGTTGGCGCAAGCCGGACGGTCTCACGGTGGTGGCTCCGGAGCGCATCGAGTCGTTTCTGCAGCAGCTCCCCGTGGACGCCCTCTGGGGCGTCGGTCCCGTGACGGCGAAGCGGCTGCGGGACCGGGGCATCGACCGGCTCGTCGACGTTCGGACCGCCGACCCCGAGGTCCTGCGCGACGCCGTCGGCAGCATGGCGGACTGGCTCCAGCGGCTCGCCCGCGGGGAAGACGAACGTCCCGTCGAGCCCAATCGCGCCTCCAAGTCGTCGTCCTCCGAATGCACCTATTCGGAAGACCTGCTGGATCTGGAGCGGATTCGGGAGGAGATCGCGGGGATGGCGCGGGACAATGCGCTGTGGCTGGGACGTAAGGGGATCACCGCTCGAACCGTGACGATCAAGGTTCGCTACGACGACTTCACGACCGTCACCCGCAGCCATTCGGAGGCGGCGACGAGCGATCCCGAAGCGATCGTCCGGCGCGCCGTCCATCTGCTCGAAAAGACCGAGGCCGGCCGGCGTCC
>DATJEJ010000016.1:0-6341 GCA_035496795.1 Candidatus Omnitrophota bacterium | reverse complement strand
CGCTAAGTGTGTACTTACTTTCTACCGGCGCAAGCTCTCGGCGCAAGGGAAAAAGAAGGACGGGCGGCTGACCCCGGAATGGGCGCTACGCATGCCACGCTTCCGGTTTACCATTGCTCCCCTGTCGTGGAGTCAGGTGATGGACGAAGGCTTCCCTTTCGACAGGAGGACCCATGATTCGCAAGGCATCGGCGGAATGGCGCGGCGGGCTCAAGGACGGCAAGGGGACGGTGTCCACCGACAGTGGCGTGCTCGCCAACGCGCAATACTCCTTCAGCACGCGCTTCGAGAACGGCAAGGGGACGAATCCCGAGGAGCTGATCGCGGCGGCGCACGCGGGGTGCTTCTCCATGGCGCTCTCGGCGCAGCTGGGCGCGGCCGGCATCACCCCGGAGAGCGTGCGGACCTCGGCGGCCGTGACGCTGGAGAAGGTGGGCGACGGCTTCTCCGTGACCGCGAGCCACCTGGACGTGACCGCGCGCATCCCGGGCGGCGACCGCGCGGCGTTTCAGAAGGCGGCCGAGCAGGCCAAGACCGGCTGCCCGATCTCGAAGCTCCTGAACGCCAAGATCACGATGGACGCGAAGCTGGAGTCCTAGCCTCCCCGGGTCCACCAACCGCCGGGAACGCCGCGGCTCAGTGCGCCCCGTCGTGCACCTGTCCGACCGCGCTCGTCTTCCAATTGAACCGCGACTTCTCGGCGGGGATCAGGGCCGGGAGCGGCATGGCGAGATACTCGGACAGCGCCGCGACGTAGGGCGCATAGAGGCCCCGCAGCTCTTCGAGCCGCGCGCCGGCCTCCGCGCTCTCGTCCAGGGGCACCCCGGCGGCGACGAGCCAGCGGCGCAGCTCCGCGATCCGATCCGGGCCGATCCGCTCGAAGCCGTCCCGCAGGGGTGTCAGCCGGAACACCTGGCTCACGTCGACGAGGGTGTGGCGCCCGATCGCGAAGGTGAGCCGGGCCTGGAAGGGGTCGACCCCCTGCACGCCGGCGCTCACCAGCGCGGCCGCGTCCAGCACGGAGCAGAGCGACGCCAGCCACGACTGGTTGTCGTGCTGCGATCGGAAGAACGCGAGGATGGGATAGGAGAGGTGGCTCTCGAGGATGTTGGCCGCTCCCGATTCCCAGTCGCGGAAGAGCCGGTTCAGCTCCTCCCCGGGATTCTTGCTCTCGAAGGCCCGTCTCAGGATCTGCCCCGCCGTCGGCGGACTTCCCGCCCACTCGTCCAGCATCGTGATCCGGGCCTCGCGGGGCGAGAAGGACTGGTAGAGCACGGGCACGTACGCGATCACCAGGGCCAGGAAGCCGAAGCCCAGCCCCGCCTCCAGCACCGTCAGGAAGCGCGAGAGCCCCGTCATCGGCACCACGTCTCCGAGACCCAGCGTGAAGAAGGTGCTCCCACTCAAGTAGAGATCGGCCGGGTAGCCGGTCATGCCGCTCGATCCGTGAACCGTGGATCCCAGCGACCAGTGCAGGACGGAAAAGCCCACGATGATCCCGGTCGCCCAGACGGCGAAGACGAGGATCAGGGAGATCTGGGCATAGAAGCTGAGGAAGAGCTCGCGGCGGTTCCGCGCGCGGATCCCGCGGCCCAGGAACTTCCAGGCGATCCAGAGCAGGCGAAAGACCAGGCGCGAGACCCGGACGTCGCCGGGAAGGCGCCGCGGCAGGAGGATCGTCTCGTAGGCGTCCCAGAGCGGGATCAGGACCAGCAGGGCGCCCGCGATCGCTGCGAGCGCGGTCAGTGCACCGATGGCTGGGACTCCGTCGATTCCGATTCGAGCAGGGTGCGCAGCTTGACGAGGGCGCGCTGCTCGAGCTGGCGGATCCGCTCGCGCGAGAGGCCGAACTGCGCGCCGGTCTCGGCCAGCGTGCGCGGGCGGTCGTCGAAGAAGCCGTAGCGGAAGCGGAGGATCGCCTCTTCGCGCTCCGAGAGCTGCTTCAGCACTTCGTTCACCTGCTGGTCCCGGAGCTGCAGCTCCACGATCTCGTCCAGGGTCGGCGGCTGCTCCACGGCCTCCGATTCCACCAGACCGTGGAAGGCTTCGTTCGACAGATCCACGTCGAGCGACCGCACGGAGTGGACGAGGGTCTCGAGGCGCTTCGCGCGCGTCATCGGAATGCCCATGACCCGCGCGATCTCTTCCAGGTCGGGCGGGCGGCGCCGCTCCGTCTCCAGGCGGCGCTGGGTCGCGATGAAGCGGCGCATCATCTGGAGCACGTGGATCGGGATGCGCACCGTGCGCGACTGATTGGCCACGCCGCGCGCCAGCGCCTGGCGGATCCACCAGGTGGCGTACGTCGCGAAGTGGATGCCGCGGTCCACGTCGTAGCGGTCCACCGCCGTGATCAGTCCGAGGTTCCCCTCCTCGACCAGGTCCAGGAATTCCACGCCCCGGTTGCGATAGGCGCGCGCCTGCGAGACCACGAGGCGGAGATAGGAGAGGATGAGGCGCTTCCGCGCGTCCTCGACGCCCAGCCGCATCGAGTCCCACAGCGCGCGCTCCTCGTCGCGCTGGAGGATGGGATAGCGCTGGATCTCTTTCAGGTAGCGCCGCTCCAGGTCGCCGATGCCGTGTCCGGCCTCGTCGGGAACGGGCACCTCGGGCGAGGAGGCGCCTTCGGGCAGGGCCACCCCCTGCCGGCGTGCCTCCGCCAGGAAGAGATCGAACGCGCTGGCGTCGAAATCGGGAGAGTGCAGCAGCCGGTCCAGCGCGGCCTCGTCCAGGGCGCCCTGGGACAGGCCCTCGCGCATGGCTTCGGAGAGATCGGAGACGAACCGCCGGGGTCCCATTCCAGCCTCGCTCAAGTGCGGATGACGAAGTCGCGAGCGCCTTGCGCCGAGAGCCAGCGCACGGTCACGTCGCGGACGCGCGCGGCGGGGGGACCCTGGTGAAGGTCGAGCAGGTACGCCTTGAGAATCTCGTCCGGACCCTCGGCGTCGACCTCGACGCCGCCCGTAGGCAGATTCCGGACCGAGCCCGCGAGCCCTCGGGCGCGAGCCCGCTCCTGGGCGAAGAAGCGGTAGCCGACCCCCTGCACCCTTCCCGCGACGACCGCCACGAAGCGGGCGCGCCCCCCATCGCCCCGGGATGCGCCCGCTTCACGCGGCGCCGTCATGCAGGGCCTCCGACAAAAAAATCGGGGCGAGAGGATTTGAACCTCCGACCCCCTGGTCCCGAACCAGGTGCTCTACCAGGCTGAGCCACGCCCCGATCGAATCGAGCTTTACGGAAGCCAAGGAACTCCCCTCGCGGAGGGGCGCCTTGGCCGGGGCAGTGTAGCAACCCCCCCGCCGCCGGGTCAACGGGACTCGCGCCGCTCCCAGGCGTCCCTGCCGATCAGCGGCACGAAGGCGCATCCGCACAGCTCGCGCCGCTGCCATCCCGCCTCGGTGCGGACCGCCTTCACCAGCATCTGGTTCTCCCCCACCCCGATCGGCATGACCACGACCCCGCCGGGCCTCAGCTGCTCGTCCAGGAAGTGCGGCATGCGCGGGGCGCCGGCGGCGATCAGCACGCGGTCGAACGGGGCCATCTCCCGCCATCCGACCGACCCGTCGGCGATGCGGAAGACGATGTTCGTGTAGCCCATCTTCGTGAGCCGGTCGCGGGCGGCGACGCCGACCGACGCGATCCGCTCGACGGTGAAGACGCGGTCGGCCAGCTCGGCCAGGATCGCCGTCTGGTACCCCGATCCGGTGCCGATCTCCAGCACCTTCTCCTCGCCGTTCAGCTCCAGCGCCTGGGTCATCAGCGCGACCATGTAGGGCTGGGAGATGGTCTGCGCCGCGCCGATCGGAAGCGCGCTGTCGCTGTAGGCCTTGGCCTCCAGCGCCTCGTCCACGAAGAGGTGGCGCGGCAACGCTTCCATGATCCGGAGCACGTGCGGGTCGTGAATGCCCCGCTCGCGAAGCTGGGACTGCACCATGCGCCGCCGGGCGGCGCCCTGATCTTCCGGGTTCATCTCACTCGTCATGGATCGTGAGCCCCATCGTCTCGAGCTCGACGATCGCCTTGTAGTCGTTGACGTCGAACGAGAGCGGCGTCATCGACACGTAGCCGTTCGAGACCGCGTGGAAATCGCTCGCCTCGTCGGGGTCCCAGGTCGGGTCCTCCCCGCCGATCCAATAGTACGACTTTCCCCGAGGATCGGTCTTCTCGACGATCACGTCGTGGAAGACCCGGCGCCCGAGCCGCGCGACGCGCAGGCCCCGGATCTCGCCGTACGGGAGGGCCGGAATGTTCACGTTGAGGCACATCCCCGGCGCGAGCCCGCGCTCGAGGAGCATCCGGACCAGCGCCGTCGCGATCCGCCCCGCCGGCGCGAAGTCGGTCGGCTCCCAGGTCGCGAGCGAGAAGGCGATCGAGGGAATCCCGAGGAACGATCCCTCGCTGGCCGCCGACACGGTGCCCGAGTAGAGCACGTCGTTCCCCATGTTCGGGCCGTGATTGATCCCGGAGACGATGAGCTTCGGCGGCTCCTTCAGGAACCCGTGGACCGCGAGGAGGACGCAGTCGGTCGGCGTGCCGTCCACGCTCAGGATCCCCGGGCCGGTCTTTCGCAGCCGGAGCGGGCGGTGGAGCGTGAGCGAATGGCTGGTCGCGCTCTGCTCCCGGTCGGGGGCGATGATCGTCACCTCGCCGAGGGGCCGCATCGCCTCGGCCAGGGTGCGGAGCCCCTCGGCCGCGATGCCGTCGTCGTTGGTGACCAGGATCATCGGAACAGGTGCCGCAGCACGAAGCGGACGAACCGCACCGTGTCGCGCACGGGTCGGATGTGGCTTCCCGGCGCGTTGTAGAGCGTGGGAATTCCGACCGCGGCGATCCGGAATCCCGCGCGCGCGGCGGCCACGAGGAATTCCGACTCGTACTCGAAGCGGCGCGCCTCGGGGCGCACCCGGCGCAGCACGGGAGCGCGGATCGCGCGGTAGCCCGACTGCGAGTCCTCGATCACCGTACGCGCGAGGCGCGACACCCACCAGCTCGTCACGTCGTTGGTCACGCGCCGGAGCCAGGGCATTCCCTCCCGGCTTTGCAGGCGCGAGCCGACCACCAGGTCGGCGCTCTCGAGCCCGGCCAGCAGCCGGGGCGCCCAGGCGGGATCGTGCTGGCCGTCGGCGTCCAGCGCGATGACCGCGTCGGCGCCCCGGCGGACCGCCTCGTCGAAGCCGGTCTGCAGCGCGGCCCCCTTTCCCTGGTTCAGCGTGTGCCGGATCACCTCGGCCCCGGCCTCCCTGGCGCGGGCTCCCGTTTCATCGGAAGAGCCGTCGTCCACGACGAGGATGGTCGCCTCGGGAAGCGTGGCCCTGAGCCCGCGGACCACCGGCGCCACGGTGTCCGCCGCGTCGCGCGCGGGAATCACCGCGCAGACGCGCATCAGCGGGCGCGGCTCCGCGCGAGCGGCGGATCCTGCGCGGCGCGGCCGCGCGGCGCGGTGCGCGCGCTCCGGATGCTCCAGTCGAACCACTGCGTCGGGTGCGCGCGGACGTGGCCGTCGAAGAAGCGCGACAGCGAGACCAGGGCCTCGTCCACCGTGAGGCCGCCCCGCTCGGGATCGAGGGTGAAGGGGGCGTGGAAGCGGACGGCGATCTGCCCGTCGGCGTCCCGCCACGCCGCGCCCGGGAGCACCTGCGCCCCCGCGCGCTGCGCCAGCCGGAGCGGGGCGGCATCCACCGCGACGAGCCGCTCGCCCACGGGAATCGTCTCGGGAGCGGCGGGACGCCACGAGCGATCGGCGAGCGCCGCGATCCATCCCCCCGCGCGAAGCCGCCGGAGCGCCTCGACCGCGGGGCGCTCCCCTCCCAGCGTGCGCACGCCGAAGGCGGCGCGCCGCGCGCGGAAGAAGCGCTCCACGGCCTCCAGGCGGTGCGGCGCGGAGAGCGCCTCCATGGGACCGACCTCGCGCGCCAGCCACCAGAGCGCCATCTCCCAGGGGCCGAAGTGCCCGCTGACGACGAGCGTCGGGGCTTGGGCGGCGCGCGCCGCGGCCAGATGCCGCGCGGTCTCGGCGTCCAGGCGAACCGCGGGGACGCGGGAGCCTCCCCCGCGCGCGGCCAGGAAGTCGCGCAGCGCCCAGGCGAAGGCGCGGAAGGTTTCCCGCGCGGGCGGAGGGGGGCCGCCGAGCCCGCCGGCTCGCCACGCGCGGCCGACGCGGTGCGCCGCCTCGCGAGCGCGCGAAGGATGCGTGGAGACGTAGACGTCGGCGATCCACGCCGCCATCCGATCGGTCATCCAGACCGGCAGGCGCCGCGCCGCGATCGAGGCGATGTGGTAGCCCAGATCCGTCATGCTCCCCCACGGAAACGGCGGGCCGGCGGCGCGCGGCGCCGGGCCTCGAA
>DATJEJ010000015.1:0-2857 GCA_035496795.1 Candidatus Omnitrophota bacterium | reverse complement strand
CGTGGCCACCGTCGAGGAAGCGGAATCGGCCCTCGCGGCGCACCCCAAGGCCAAGGCGCTCTTCCTGGAGGCGACCCGCCTGATGGCCGAGCACCTCGGCACGGCGCAGCCGGTGATCACCCTCGCTTGCTCCGGCACGGGGGCCATGGAGGCCGCGGCGATCAACGTGCTCTCGCCGGGCGACGAGGCGATCGTCGTCGAGGGGGGGAAGTTCGGGGCCCGCTGGGCCACGATCTGCGAGGCGTACGGCATCACGGCGCACAAGGTGAGCGTCGAGTGGGGCCGCGTGGCCACCGTCGAGGAAGCGGAATCGGCCCTCGCGGCGCACCCCAAGGCCAAGGCGCTCTTCCTGACGCACAGCGAGACCTCCACCGGCGCGCTCTTTCCGGTGCACGAGATCGCGCGCGCCGCCCGCTCGCGCGGCGTGCTCACGATCATCGACGCCGTGACCTCCTACGGCGTCTACGACCTCCACCTCGATTCGTCCGACCTGGACGGCGTGGTCTGGGGCTCCCAGAAGGGGCTGATGATCCCGCCGGGCCTGGGATTCGTGTCGTACGGTCCGCGCGCGTGGGCCGCGGCCGAGAAGGCACGCCTGCCGCGGTTCTACTTCGATCTGCGGAAAGCACGTGCCGATCTCGAGAAGGGGGACACTCCCTTCACGCCGGCGATCACGCTGGTGCTCGCCGCCAATGCCGCCGCGAAGCTGATGGCCGCCGAAGGGCGCGAGGGAGTGTTCGCGCGCCATCGCCGGAACGCCGAGGGGACCCGGGCCGCCGCGCAGGCGCTCGGGCTATCGCTCCTGGCCGAGGTGCCTTCCAACGCGGTCACCGCCGTGATCGCGCCGGTCGGCATCGACAGCGGCGCCGTGGTGAAGACCATGGAGAAGCGCTACGGGGTCAAGATCGCCGGCGGACAGAATCAGCTCAAGGGGAAGATCTTCCGTCTGGGCCACATCGGCTGGTACGACGAGGGAGACATCCTCCGGATGGTCGGAGCGTTCGAGTCGGCGCTGATCGACCACGGCTGGAAAGCGGAGCCTGGGACCGCGGCGCAGGCCGCGCAGCGGTCGTTCCGCGGGGCGTCGGAGCTGGCGTCTTCGTCGAAGTCCTGAGGGCTCAGGTCCCTTCCGGTTCGAGCGGGATCACCCATAGGACCTGATCGGGGCGCGCGCGGACCATGCCCGACCGCTCGTAGAGCCGCATCGCCGCCGCGTTCGCCCCGTCCGTCAGCACCCACACCTCGAACGCTCCCGCGTTCCTGGCTTCTTCGATAAATCGCTCCACCAGGGCGCTTCCGACCCCGCGCCGGCGCCATGCCTCGCGGACGTCGATGTCGTAGAGCAGGAACTGCGGCTCCGGGCGGTGGGGCCGCTGCAGGGCGTAGCCCGTCAGTGTGCCGATGGGTCGGTCGATCTCGGTGTGACCGGGCCGGTCCCCCTCGAGGGCCAACAGCAGGTAGCGCCGCTCGTCGCTCAGAAACGATTCCAGCGCGGCCTCGTCGACGCTCCGGCCGTTGACCTCGAGCAGCGCCGCCCTGGCCAGGAGCCGGTGCTCGCCCCCGGCCCGGACGAGCCGGAACGGGAGCGCTTGGGAGTCGTCTGCGGCGGTCCTGCGGATCACGATTCGGTAGTGTACACTCCCGCGGCCATGACTCAGCGCCGCGTGCTCGTCAGCGATCCGCTCTCTCCCCGCGCCGTCCAGATGCTCCGCTCCGCGCCCGGCCTCCTCGTCGAGGAGGTTCGTGGGAAGAAGGAGGAGGAGCTGCTCCCGCTGGTGGCCACGATCGATGCCTGGGTCGTGCGCGGCGCGACCAAGGTGACCCGCAGGCTCCTGGACGCCGCGCCGCAGCTTCGCTGGGTGGCGCGCGCCGGGGCAGGTCTCGACAACATCGACACGGCGGCCGCCTCCGAGCGGGGAATCGGCGTCCTGAACGTCCCCGGAGCAAACGCGGTGGCCGTGGCCGAGCTGGTGTTCGGGCTCCTCCTCGCCCTGTTCCGGAGGATCCCCGAGGCGGACGCCGCGATGCGGCGCGGCGGGTTCGACAAGATCCAGGGGCGCGAGCTTCGAGGGAAGACACTCGCGATCGTCGGGCTGGGGAAGATCGGCGGCGCCGTCGCCCGCCGGGCGCGAGCCTTCGAGATGGAGGTCATCGGCTTCGACCCGGTGGTCTCCTCGGCGCAGGCGCGGGAGCTGGGGGTCGAGGCGGTCACGTTCGAGGAACTCTTTCCGCGCGCCGACATCCTGACCCTGCACGCGCCGATGCTTCCCGAGACGAAGGGGATGGTGGGAGCCGCCCAGATCGCCCGGATGCCGCGGGGGTCGGTTCTCGTGAACGCCGCGCGGGGCGCCCTGGTGGACGAGGCCGCCCTGGTCGAGGCGCTCCGGAGCGGAGCCCTCGCCGGCGCCGCGCTCGACGTCTACGCCGAGGAACCCCCCAGGGGGTCTCCGCTGCTCTCGATGCCCAACGTCGTTCTCACCCCTCATATCGGGGCCGCCACCGTCGAGGCGCAGGAGGCCGTGGGGGAGGAGATCGTCCGGATGCTGCTGGAGAAGATGGGCCCGGGCTCCTGAGGTCCGGGCAAATTAAGTTCTATGTAAACTCGCCCCGGGGCGAGTTGAGGTTTATGGAAGCCTGTGCCGCCCCAAGTTGCTCTTACCCGAAAAAATGCTCCTCCATACGAAAAAATACGCATCTCGGGGTTGACATCGCCTCCTCATTGGCCGAACATTTTGCCAACGCGGAAAGGAGGTGGTCCAGTGCACGATGGTATCGGCAGTAGGATCAGCGGAGGTGGCTGTAGCTAGTCGCACCCGTTTCGCCTGTGTCGGACTGGTCTGACTGGCGAATCCAAACA
>DATJEJ010000014.1:0-15974 GCA_035496795.1 Candidatus Omnitrophota bacterium | reverse complement strand
CGACCACTACGGCGCTCTTCCATACATCTACGGAACGCTCGTCTCCTCGCTCCTCGCGCTCACGATGGCCGTGCCGCTCGGCATCGGGAGCGCCGTGTTCCTCGCGGAGTTGGCCTCCCGGCGCGTCGGGTCGATCGTCTCCTTCGTCATGGAGCTGCTCGCGGCCATTCCGAGCATCGTCTACGGAATCTGGGGATTCTTCGTCCTGGCGCCCTGGCTCCGCTCCACCGTCGAGCCGTGGCTCATCGCGAACTGGGGCGCCTTGCCGCTCTTCCGCGGCACGCCGTTTGGCATCGGGATGCTGAACGCGGGGATCGTGCTCGCGATCATGATCCTGCCCACCATCGTCTCGATCTCGCGCGAGGTGCTCCTCGCCACGCCCCGCACGCTCCGCGAGGCGTCGCTGGCCCTGGGCGCCACGCGCGCCGAGGCGATCGGCGTGACGCTGGACGCCGCCAAGCCGGGGATCCTCGGCGCGGTGATCCTGGCTCTCGGGCGCGCGCTGGGCGAGACGATGGCCGTGACGATGGTCATCGGGAACACGAACCGGATCTCCGCCTCGCTGCTCTCCCCGGCCGCCACCATGTCGAGCGTGATCGCGAACGAGTTCGCCGAGGCCACCGGCGACCTCTACCTGTCGGCCCTGATCCAGATCGCGCTGGTCCTGTTCGCGGTGACGATCGTCGTGAACGCGCTCGCCCGCGCCCTCGTCTATCTCACGACGGGCGGCCGGCGCGACGTCGGGGCCGCGGTGTGAGCGCCGCCATGCGGAATCCGGAGAAGGGTTGGAGCGACCCCATGCCCGCCGGCGTCCGCCTGTGGCGCGGCTTCGCGAACCGCGTCGTCCTGGCCGCGTGCTATGCGGCCGCGGCCCTCGTGGTGCTCCCCCTCGTCCTCATCGTGTGGCATCTCGTCGCGAAGGGACTGCCGGCGCTCGACCTGGGCTTCTTCGTGCACATGCCGAAGCCGGTGGGGGAGCCCGGAGGAGGCATGGCGAACGCCATCGTGGGGACGCTGGTCGTGGTCGGGATGGGCGCCTTGATCGCGCTGCCGCTCGGCATCGGGTCGGGCGTCTACCTGGCGGAATACGGCCGCGGGCGCTTCGCGATGATGGTGCGCTACACGACGGACGTGCTGAGCGGCGTGCCCTCGATCGTCGTGGGGGTCGTGGCCTACGGGCTCGTCGTGATGCCGATGGGCCGGTTCTCGGCCGTCGCCGGGAGCGTCGCGCTCGCGATCCTCATGCTTCCGCCGATCATCCGGGCCACCGAGGAGATGGTCCGGCTGGTGCCGCAATCGTACCGGCAGGGCGCCCTGGCGCTGGGCGCACCGCGCTGGAAAGTGATCCAGCAGGTGGTCCTGCCCGCGGCGCGCGCGGGCATCGTCACGGCCTCGATGCTCGCCATCGCGCGCGCGGCGGGCGAGACGGCGCCCCTTCTCTTCACCGCGCTGGGAAACCGCTTCTGGTCGCTCCGCCTGGATCAGCCCATCGCCACGCTGCCGGTCTTCATCTTCGACTACGCGCGAGCGCCCTATGCCGACTGGAACCGTCAGGCGTGGACCGGGGCCCTGGTGCTGGTGCTGCTGGTGGCGTTGGTCTCGGGGGCGCTGCGGCTGACGGTGCGGAGGATCCGGGTCCGCTAGAGCGGATGGGGCGGCGTTCCGGCGGCCCGCTCAGGAACCGAGGGTCGCGTCGCGGACCTCGTCGGCGTGATGCTTGATGACGCGCGCCTCGGTCACGAAGATCGCCTCCTCCGCGATGTTCGTGGCCAGGTCGGCGACCCGCTCCAGATTCCGGCTCGCCAGGACCAATTCCAGGGCTCGCGGCACGGTCCCCGGGTCGTGCACCATGAGCGAGGAGAAGCGCGCGAAGATCTGCGCCTTCAGCGTGTCCACCTCGGCGTCGTTCTCACAGACGCGCTTGGCGAGGGCTGCGTCGTGGTTGAGCCAGGCCGATACGGCGTCGCGGAGCATCGCGATCGTCCGGTCCGCCATGGTCGCCAGGTCCTCCGGTCCCTTCCCCGGCGGCATCCCGGAGAGCTTGGTCGCGCTCTGCGCGATGTTCACCGCGTGGTCGCCGATCCGCTCCAGGAAGTTCGAGACCCGGATCGAGGCGACGAGGAACCGCAGGTCGCGCGCGACCGGCTGCTGCAACCCCAGGAAGTCGAGGCAGCGCCGTTCCACCTCCAGCTCGATCCGGTCGATCTCGAGATCCTCGGTCAGCACGTCCCGCGCCAGCACCGTATCCCGCGTCTTGAGCGCTTCCATAGCCTTGGAGAGCGCCGTCTCGGCGCGACCGGCCATGTCGCTCAACCGGTCTTGAAGCTGGTGCAGGTCGTGATGGAAATGACGTTCCACGTCGGTTCCTCGATGGAGTTCGGACGGTCGCGGCCCGCGCCGGGCGGCGCGGCCCGCCTGCGGCATCAGCCGAAACGGCCGGTGATGTAGTCCTCGGTCAGCTTCTCGCGCGGCGACGTGAAGAGGGTCCGCGTGGGCCCCTCTTCGATCCTCTCGCCGTTCAGCATGAAGACGGTGCGGTCGGAGACACGCGCCGCCTGCTGCATATTATGCGTCACCATGACGACCGTGACGCCGTTCTTGATCTCCAGCGTGAGCTCCTCGATCTTGGCGGTGGCGGTCGGATCCAGCGCGGAAGCCGGTTCGTCCAGGAGGAGCACCTCCGGCTCGACCGCCAGCGCCCGGGCGATGCAGAGCCGCTGCTGCTGTCCGCCCGACAGCCCCAGCGCCGAGCGCCCGAGGCGGTCCTTCACCTCGTCCCACAAGGCCGAGCGGCGGAGCGCCGATTCCACGATCTCCTCCAGCCGCCGCCGGTCGCGGATGCCCTGCAGCTTGGGGCCGTACGCCACGTTCTGGAAGATGGACATGGGGAAGGGATTCGCCCTCTGAAACACCATCCCCACCCGCCGCCGCAGGGCCACGAGATCGGTCCCGGGGCTCAGGATGTCCGAGCCGTGGAAGAGGACGTTTCCTTCGTAGCGCACCGGCGGGAAGAGATCGTTCATCCGGTTGAAGCAGCGGAGCAGCGTCGACTTGCCGCAACCGGAGGGGCCGATGATGGCGGTGATCCGGTTGTGCCCGATCTCGAGATCGACCCCCTTCAGGGCCGCATGGCTTCCATAGAAAAGGGAGAGCCCCTTCGTCTGGAGAATGGGAGCGGCCGAAGTGTCCTCACGTTCGATGGGGGCAGGCGCAGGGCTCACGTCTGGATCGGGCTCCTTGGAAACGAGAGGCACGCGCGGTGCTCGCGGAAGGTCCGGCTGGGTGCGGCGCTCCGGAAGCGTGGCGGTCGGGTCCATCCGGATCCAGCCTAGACGACGGCGGCGTGCGGCGTGTGTCGGCCTTGTTACGTTTCCGTTACGCGCCCTTGGGGCCGGGTCCCCCTGACTCCCGGTCGGGACCTTCCCGCGGCACCTCGATCCAGAACGTGCTCCCTTGTCCGGCGGCGCTCTCCGCCCCGACCGTTCCACCGTGCAGCTGGACGGCGTGCTTCACGATGGAGAGCCCCAGCCCGGTTCCTCCCAGCGCGCGCGAGCGACCCCGGTCCACCCGGTAGAAGCGCTCGAAGACGCGTGGAAGATGCTCCGCCTCGATGCCGCGCCCGGTGTCGGTCACGCGGATTCGCACCGAATCCCCCTGGTCCTCCACGGCGACTTCGACGGTCCCGCGCTCCGTGTACTTGACCGCGTTGTCCATGAGATTGCGGAGCGCCAGCTCGAGGCGCTTCCGGTCCACGCGCGCGCGCACGCCCGCGCGGCTCTCCAGCGAGAGCTTGAGGCCGCGGCGCGCCGCCACGTCTTCGAACGTCGAGGCCAGGTCGCGCGCGATCTCGCCGAGGTCCCAGTCCTTGAGGTCGAGCGGCGCGTCCGGGCGCTCGAGGTCGGCCAGGTCCAGGAGGTCCTCGACCAGCGCCTCCAGCCGCGAGGCCTGGTCCCGGATCGTCTCCACGAAGCGGGTCCGGTTCCCCTCGTCCTCGAGCCCGCCCGAGAGGAGCGTTTCCGCGTAGCCGCGGATCGAGGTGAGCGGCGTCTTCAGCTCGTGGGACGCGTTCGCCACGAACTCGCGCCGGAGCGCCGCCATCGCCTTCACCGGCCCCAGGTCTTCCAGGCTGAGCAGGATCGTTTCGGGCTCGGCGCCCGCGTAGGCGCCGATCGGCGTGGCGCGAACCTCGTAATCGCGGCGCTCCGCCAGGTAGAGCGTGAGGTCGCGCACGAGCGGCTTCCGGTGCTCGAGCGCGTGCAGCGCCATCTGCTCCAGGACGGGCTGGCGCGTCGCCGCAAGGCGCGCGTCACGCGGCGGGTGGTCCAGCTCCAGCATCTCCCAGAACCGCGCGTTCGCGTGGCGGATCGAGAGGTCGGGTGCGACCAGGGCCAGGCCGAGAGGCACGTTGCCCAGAATCGCCCGGCTGGCGTTCCGCCCCTGCTGCAGCTCCTTGAGCTTGGATTCGAAGCTGTCGGCGATGTCGTTCAGGGAACGCGCGAGGCGCGCCAGCTCGTCGTGAGCGTCCACGGGCGCCCGTCGGGAGACGTCGCCTGCGGCGATCCAGCCCGCGGCGTCGGCGATGTGGGCGAAGCGGCGATTGAGGGACCGGAAGGGGAGCCATCCCGCGCCGAGGGCCAGGACGAGGACCGAGGCGACGATCCCGATCGCCCCCCCGACGCCGACCGGCTTCAGGGCGTCGAGGAGCACCCCGACCGCGCACGCCGCGAGGAGGAGTGCCAGGAGCAGCAGGAAGTAGACCCGTCCCGTCAGCGATCGCACGGGGCGTAGCCTACCACTCTCTCAGCTCTTCGGGACCTCCGCGGCGTAGCCCACGCCGGTGACGGTCCGGATCAGCCCCGCGTCCTTCCCCAGCTTGGCGCGCAGCCGCCGGACGTGGACGTCCACCGTGCGGGTCTCGCCGAAGTAGCCCAGCCCCCAGACCTTGTCGAGGAGCTGCTCGCGGGAGAAGACGCGTCCGGGGCGTTCCAGGAGGAATTCCAGGAGGCGGTATTCCGTAGGGGTGAGCCGGAGCTCGCGCTCGCGCACGAAGACCTGGTGGCGGTCGGGGTCGAAGCGCACCGGTCCGATCACGGTGGACCCCTGGCGCTCCTCCCCGCGCGTGCGCCGGAGGATGGCGCTCACGCGCGCGACCAGCTCCTTCGGCGAGAACGGCTTGGTCAGGTAGTCGTCGGCGCCCCGCTCGAAACCCACGAGCTTGTCCATCTCGGTGCCGCGCGCGGTCAGCACGAGCACGGGGAGCCCCTTGGTGCGCGCTTCCCCCCGGATGGCGTCCAGGACTTCGAGTCCGCTCAGCTTGGGGAGGAGGAGATCCAGCACGACGAGGTCGGGAGGAGACTTGAAGATGCGGTCGAGGCCCGCGGCGCCGTCGTTTTCGGCAATGACCCGGTAGCCCTCGCGGCCCAGGTTGTAGCTCACGAGGTCGCAGATCTCGGCCTCGTCGTCGACGACGAGGATGGTGGAGCGCGCAGTGCCCGGCACGTTGTGGGCTCCCAGTCTAGCACGTGCGTTCACGGCGGGCAGTCTGGCCGCGTCCCGTTACCGGGCCGCGTCGAAACCGTGTCGAATGGGTTACGACCGCACAGGGCGCGGCGGACGCGGCTTCCCCCATTTCCTACTCGCGCATTGACTTCAGGGGACCCCTTCCGGTAGTCTGCCCGGTCTTGACCAAGCCACAACCGGATCACAACCCCGTGCGAAACCAGGAAACCAGAGGACCGACGTGACGCAGAGCGATCGGAACAAACTCTTTCTGACCCTGATCGGCCTCGCGGCCGCGCTCTACACCCTCTGGCCCACGTTCCAGTTCTACGCCCTGTCTCCCGCGAAGCGGGCGGAGGTGCTCCAGGCCCGCCCCGCCACGGCGACCAACGACGCCGATCGCGACCGCCTCACCAAGATGGCCAAGCTCCGCGACCGGTCGATCAAGCTGGGGCTGGACCTCCAGGGCGGCCTCTACCTCCTTCTCGAGGTCGACAAGTCCAAGCTGGGGCCGGCCGAGGCGAAGGGCGCGGTCGACCAGGCGATGCAGATCATCCGGAACCGCATCGACCAGTTCGGCGTGGCCGAGCCCTCGATCCAGAAGCAGGGAGAGAATCGCATCCTGGTGCAGCTTCCCGGGCTCCTGGACCAGGAACGCGCCAAGGAGCTGATCGGACAGACCGCCCTCCTCGACTTCAAGATCGTGAAGAACGACGACGAGGTGCGCGCCCTCTTCGACCGGATGGACCAGTACTTCACGCGGAAGATGGCGGCGGCGACCGGGGCCAAGCCCGATTCCACGTCGCACCCCTGGACCTCCCGCTTCCTGACCGTCGCCCAGGCGGGCGAGTCGTTCGCCCTGCCGGAGAACGAGGCGGCGATCGACTCGATGAAGAATCAGCTCCTCGCCGACTCCTCCTTCACCATGGACGCGACCCTGGCCTGGGACGCGCACGAAGGGGCGCACGAGAGCCGCTCCGGGCGCTCCCTGTACGTGCTCAGCAAGGAACCCCTGATGCAGGGGAAGGAAGTGGCGAGCGCGCAGATGCGGATGGACCTGGACCAGGAGCGCCCCGGCGCCCCCGGGGTTTCGTTCACCCTGACGGGTCGCGGCGGCGCGGTCTTCGCCGACGTCACCGGCGCGAACGTGGGCCGGCGCCTCGCCATCGTCCTCGACAATCGCGTGCAGTCGGCGCCCAACATCCATGAGCGGATCCCGCGCGGGCAAGGCTCGATCACCGGCTCCTTCACGGAGGAGGAGGCGCAGAACCTCTCGATCGTGCTCCGCTCGGGCGCGCTGCCGGCCCCGGTGAACATCGTCGAAGAGCGCGCGGTCGGTCCCTCGCTGGGCCAGGACTCGATCCAGAGGGGCATCATGGCCGGAGCGATCGGTACCATCCTCGTGATCGTGTTCATGGTGGTCTACTACCGGATGTCGGGGATGGTCGCGGTGGCGGCCCTGCTGCTCAACATCATCGGCCTTCTCGCCTGCATGGCCGCGTTCCACGCGACGCTGACCCTGCCGGGTATCGCCGGCATCGTCCTCACGATCGGCATGGCCGTGGACGCCAACGTGCTCATCTTCGAGCGGGTGCGGGAAGAGCTGCGCCACAAGAAGACCGTGCTGACCGCGATCGAGCTGGGCTATTCCCGCGCCTACCGGACGATCATCGACGCCCACGTGACCACGCTGCTCTCGGCGCTCGCGCTCATGTGGTTCGGCACCGGCCCCATCCGCGGGTTCGCGATCACCCTCTCGATCGGTCTCATCATCAACCTGATCACCGCCGTCGGCATTTCCAAGATGATCTTCGACGCCTGGTCGTTGCGGCGGAAGGTCAGCACGATCAGCATCTAGGAGACCCCCGTGCTCGAGATTCTCCATGGCGTGAACGTCGACTGGATGCGGCGCCGCCACATCGCCTACGTCATCTCGGGGCTGTCCATCCTGGCCTCGATCGTCTCGCTCGTCATGCATGGCGGCCCGCGCTACGGCGTGGATTTCACGGGGGGCACGCTGATCGAGGTGTCGATCCAGCCGCCTCCCTCGGTGGACGCGGTGCGCCACGGCATCGATCAGGCCGGGTTCAAGGGGGCCGAGATCCAGCGTCTCGAGCGCCCCGATCTCTTCCTGATCCGGCTCCAGGTTCAGGAGGGGCACACCAATCCCGGACCGGCCGTGACGCAGGCGCTTCGCGCGGCGCACGCCGGCTCGCAGGTGGAGATTCGCCGGATCGAGAACGTCGGCCCGCGCGTCGGGGGCGAGCTGCGCGTGGCGGCGATCAAGGCGGTCTTCCTGGCGCTCGGGCTCATCCTTCTCTATGTCGCGATCCGGTACGACTGGCGCTACTCGCTGGGCGCCGTCGTGGCGCTCTTCCACGACGTGTTCATCACCCTGGGCGCCGTCTCGATCTTCAACAAGGAAGTGAACCTGACCATGGTGGCGGCGCTCCTCACCATCGCCGGGTTCTCGATCAACGACACGATCGTCATCTTCGACCGGATCCGCGAGCGGCGCCAGGCGCTCCGCAGGGAGCCCGCGGAGAAGGTGATGAACATCGCCATCAACGAGACCTTGAGCCGGACCATCATCACCTCCTTCACGGTCGTGCTCACCGTGCTCGCCCTCTTCTTCCTGGGCGGCGAAGTGCTCCACGACTTCTCCTTCGCCATGCTCGTCGGCGTGATCTACGGGACCTACTCGTCGGTCTACGTGGCGAGCGCGCTCGCCCTCGAGACCCAGCTCGCGCTCGAGCGGCGGACGCCGGCCCGGAAGCGGTAGGAAGCTCCCGGTGCGAACCGCGGCGCTCCCGGCGCGAACCGCGGCGATGCTGCTCCTGGCCGGATCGGCCGCGGCCGGGCCTTCGCTCTGCCGCGCCGAAGCGCCTCCGCCCCCGCCGCCTCCGGTCTCGACGCCGATCCTGGCACCCGATTCCCGCGCCGAAGCGCATCCCGCCGGGCACACCGCGACCCCGCTCCAGCTCTTTGCCGCGGCCGAAGAGGCGTGGGGCTCGGGGGACGCCGAGGGGCTCGCCTCGCTGGTGGACACGACGCAGGTTCGGATCGGCCTGAAGCCGGGCTCCACCCCGACCGCCGCGATGACCCGGAGCGCCGCGGCCTTCCTCTTCCAGGATCAGCTTCGGCTGGTGAGGACCCAGTCGTTTCAGGTCACCCGCATCAACGTGGGGAACGCCTCCGCGACCGCGACCGCGCGCTGGTGGGGCGACTGGGGCGGACGCGAGGGGAATCGGAAGCTCACCGTGACCCTGAGCGCGGTGCCGCTCGCGGGGCGTTGGTATCTCCGCCAGGTTCGGGTGAAGGGCTGAGCGGCTCCTTCGTCGGACCGGGCGAGGGAACGCCGCCGCGGCCATGCCCATGAACGACGCCGACGTCCTCTACACCTCCGATCTCCACGGCAGCCGATCGCACTACGAGGCGGCCTTCCGCATGGCCGCCGACCTGGGCGTTCGCGCCGTCGTGCTCGGGGGTGATCTGGCGCCCATGGGCGACCCCGCCGCGCAGCGGGAGTTCTTCCAGACCTTCCTGATCCCGCTCCTCCGCGAGCGCCTCGCCGCCCCGGGAGCGCCCCCGGTCTTCTACATCTTTGGAAACGGGGACTGGCGCGCGAACGAGGCCGCCCTCGAGGAGGCGCGGCTGCCCGGCCTCCAGTACGTGCACGGGCGCGCCGCGCCCTTCCTGGACGGGACCTGGATCGCCGGGCAGAACTGCGTTCCGCCGACGCCGATCCGGCTCAAGGATTGGGAGCGCTGGGAGGTCGTGCCGGGAGCGTCGGGACGGCCAGACGGACACCGGAGCGCTCCCGACGGAACGCTCCACGACTTCACGTTCCTGGGACGCGAGCGGGAGGAGACCCTCGAAGCGGAGATGGACCGGCTGGAGACGGCGGTCCGGGGAGCGACCGGCGCCGCGGAGGCCGCCGCCATCGCCTCCAGGTCGCTGATCTGCGTCTTCCACGGTCCGCCCCACGGCACGGCCCTCGACCAGATCGCCGGAGGCGCCCACGTCGGCTCGGGTGCCGCGCGCCGCTTCCTCGAGCGGATGCGCCCGGCGCTCTCGCTGCACGGGCACATCCACGAGTCGCCCTCGGTCTCGGGGCGCTTCGCCGACCGCGTCGGCGCGACCGTCTGCGTCAATCCGGGGCAGACCCCCGCCGCGTTCCACGCCGTCTCCTTCCGCATGGCCGATATCGCGGGCACCCTGCGCCACACCCTTCACGGCCATGCGAACCTCGCGGAACCACGCTAACCGCCTGCGGTTTAGCTGAAAGGAAGCCCGGCCGGGGAGACCTCTGGTATCCTTTCGTGGCCGAAGTGGACGACCGCGCCGACCCGACCCTGGACGAGGCCCTCTTGCCGCAAGATCTCCCGCTCTCCCAATGGCTTGGAGTCGCACGACGGGCATGCCGGGGGGTTGTCGCGGGTACCTTGGCCGCGGTCCTGGCAGCGGCCCTCCCCGGTCCCGCGGCCGGGCAGGGGCCTCCCGCCAGCGCCGCCTCCGACCTGACCGGGGGCTTCTCCGTGGCCCGGCTCAAGTACACGGGCGGGGGCGACTGGTATTCCGACGAGACGTCGCTCAAGAACCTCCTCAGCGCCGTGAAGGCGCGAGGGGACATCCGGGTATCCCAGCAGAAGGAGGCGGTGGTCACGGCGACCGATCCCGACCTCTGGAACTACCCCCTCCTGTTCGTCACCGGCCACGGAAACGTGAAGCTGAACGACCAAGAAGTGGCTTCGCTGCGCCGATACCTGGACCAGGGCGGGATGCTCTGGGGGGACGACAACTTCGGCATGGACAAGTCGTTTCGGGAGGCCATGCAGCGCGTCTATCCCGAGTCGCCGCTCGTGGAGCTGCCGTTCAACCACGAGATCTTCCGGCGGCCGAACCCGTTCCCGAGCGGCGCGCCCAAGATCCACGAGCATGACGGCGGTCCGGCGCGCGTCTTCGCCATCCTTCGCGGCGGGCGGATGGTCGTCCTCTACACGTTCGACACCGATATCGGAAACGGGATCGAGGACGCCGGCGTTCACGACGATCCCCAGGCCAAGCGCGACGCGGCGATGCGCTTCGCGATCAACATCGCGACCTACGCGGTGAGCCACTGAAGGGCCGGTTCCCCATCATGAGGCGGCAATGACTCCATCGGGCGATAGCCTTCATGCGACGCTGAGCCGCGCGCGGCGCTTCCTGGTCTGGCGCGCGGTGGAGCAGGCCGGGCTGGCGCTCGTCGTGGCCGCGATCCTGGTCGCGCTGATCGCGCTCGGGGTGGCGCTCGCCACCCCGCTCCATCGCGACGAATTCGTGCTGATCCGCCTGGGACTCCTGGGCTCGGGGGCGCTCCTGCTCCTGTTCGCGGCGGCCCGCGTGGTGCTGGCCCCCGCGCGCCTGGAGGACGCGGCGCTCGCGACCGGCCGGCTCCTGGGCGAGCGGGACGACGAGCTGCTCGGCGCCCTCGAGCTGGCGCGAGCGGGAGCGGACGAGTCGCGGGATTCCGGCGCCCTTCGCGACGCGGCGGTCGGCGCGGCGGCCGCGCGGGCCGCCGGCGCGCCGATCGCGCGGCTCCGGCGCTGGGACGCGCGCGGCCGCTGGCTCCTGGCGGCGGGGGGAACCCTGGTGCTCCTCGGCGCCACCGCGGTCGCCGGAGGCGCCCGGACGCCTGCCGTGCTCCGCCACATCGCCGACCCCCGGACCGCGCCGATCGCGCCGATCGCGATCCGCGTCGAGCCGGGCACGCGCGACATCGAGGGCGGGGAGTCGGTCGTGATCCGGGCCTACGTGCGCGGCTCGGGACAGCGCCCCAAGCTCCGGGTCGAGGATCGCGGCGACTGGAAGGAAGCGTCGCTGGACGAGGCCGAGGACGCCACGGGCGTGAAGTCCGGCGAGCGCGCGTGGTCGATCCTGCTCCGAAACGTCAAAGACGATATTCGCTACAAGGTGCGCGCGGGGAGCCAGGAATCGCCGGTCTACGCGCTCACCGTGCGCGACCTGCCTCGCGCGACCGGCTACCGCGTCCGCTACGACTATCCTCCGTACACCGGCCTCAAGTCCGAGGAGAGCCACGCGGTGACCGGCGACCTCGCCGCGCCGCGCGGCACGCGCGCGCACCTGGTCATCACGCTGAGCCGGAGCGTCCGCCGCGGGGCGCTCCTCTTCGACGGCGGCACGTCGGTCCCGGCCGAGCCGGGCGAGCGTCTCGCAGCCTTCACGGTGCCGATTCGCGGCGACGACCGGTACGCCGCGCGGCTCGAGGACGCGCGCGGCCGCCGCGTGGACTTGGGGCCGTTCGAGGTCCGCGCCATTCCCGACCGGCCGCCGACCGTCTCGGTGCTCTCGCCCGGCTCGGTGGAGGACGTGGGGCGCGACATGACGGCGACGATCATCGCGGGCGCGACCGACGACTACGGCGTGCGGAAGATCCTGATCCGCTACAAGGTGCGCGACGGCGCCGAGAAGACCGACGTGCTGCACGAGGAGAAGGGAACGGCGCGCGAGCTGGCCGTGCGCTACACGTGGGCGCTCCAGAGCTACTCGCTCCTGCCCGGCGAGGAGGTCGAGTACCGGATCGGGGCGATGGACGGCAACGCCGTGGACGGGCCCCAGACCACCTGGTCCGACGCGCGCCTGCTCCGCTTCCCCTCCGCCTCCGAGATCCTCGCCTCGATGTCGGGCGAGCGCGACGAGACGATCCACTCCCTCGAGGACGCCTGGCAGGACGCGAAGGACCTCTCGCAGAAGGCCGAGGAGCTCTCGCGCGACCTGGGTCGCACCCGCGAGATGACGTGGGAGAAGCAGCAGGAGGCGCAGAAGACCCTGGAGGGGCAGCAGCAGCTCCAGCAGAAGATCGACCAGGTGGCCGACAAGCTGAGCCAGGACGCGGAGAAGCTCAGCCAGTCGCGCGCGCTGAATTCCGATCTGGCGCAGAAGATCCAGGAGCTGCACGAGATCCTGAGCCAGATCAAGGACCAGTCGCTCCTCCGCTCGATCCAGCGGCTGCAGGACGCGATGAAGAATCTCTCGCCGGAGCAGATGCAGGCCGCGCTCCAGAATCTCAAGATGAACCAGGAGCAGGTCATGAAGAGCCTGGAGCGGACCATCGAGATGCTGAAGCAGATCCGCACCGAGGAGAAGATGGAGGCCGCGTCGGAGCGCGCCGCCGAGATGGAGCGCCGGCAGATCGCGCTCAACGACTCGCTCTCGCGCGCGAAGAAGAGCGAGGAGACGAAGTCGCTCGCGAAGAGTCAGCGCGAGAACGAGAAGCTGAGCGCCGAGGAGCGCGCCGCGCTCGACTCGCTGGCCGCCGATCTCAAGGCGATGGACCCCGAGGCGTCGAAGGAATCGGAGCAGCTCGCGGACGATCTCGGCGAGCAGGGGGCCAAGCCCGATTTCCAGCACGCCTCCGAATCGATGGAGCAGGGCGATCGCGAGAACTCGCGCCAGGCCGCCGAGCGGCTGAAGCAGCGCCTCACGCAGCTCCGCCAGGGCGTCGACAAGATGCGCGAGAAATTCCAGAACAAGCGGAAGAACGAGCTCGCGAAGAAGATGGAGGACGCGGCACAGGACCTCCTCGACATCGGAAAGCTCCAGCAGAAGATGCTGAACGATCAGGAGAGCAGTCTCTCCGAGCGGGCCGAAACCCAGAAGGGCCTGGAGGACGCGACCACGGCCGTCACGAAGCGGATCGCCGACATCGGCAAGCAGACCCTCCACATCACGCCGGACATCGGCCAGGCGCTCGGACGCGCGCTCACGAACCAGGACAACTCGGTCGGCCGCTACTCGGAGCAGGACCTGGGCGGCGGGCTGATGGCCGGGAAGGAAGCGGCGATCGCGCTGAACCAGGCGGCGGCCGGGCTCCTCCGCAGCAAGCAGTCGATGCAGAGTTCCTCCTCGTCGACCGGCTTCCAGGAAGCGATGGACCGCCTGCAGAGCCTGGCCGGCCAGCAGGAGCAGCTGAACAGCCAGTCCATGGGGATGATGCCGGGCGAAGGGCAGCAGGAGGGGAGCCAGGCGAACCGGCTGAGCGAGGGGGAGGGCCAGGCGCTCTCCCGCATGGCCGCCGAGCAGGAGGCGATCCGCCGCGGCCTGGAAGAGACGATGCAGAAGCTGGGCAAGGGCGGCGGCACGCTCGGGAACATGGGCGACGTGGCCGACGAGATGAAGAAGGTGGAGCAGGATCTCCGTGGCGGGCGGCTCAACCAGGAGACGACGGAGCGGCAGCAGCGGATCCTGAGCCGGCTCCTGGACGCGCCCCGCAGCGTGGAGAAGCGGGACTACTCGCGCAAGCGCCAGTCCCGCCCCGGCGTGGACGTCGTGCGCTCCTCGCCGGGCGCGCTCTCGCCCCAGCTGTTGCAGACGCGCCCCTCGCTGGCCGCGCTGCTCGCGCGCGCGGGGCGCGATCCGGTGGCGCCGCGCTATCGCGCGCTCGTGGACGAGTATCTCCAGTCGGTGCTGGGCGGCGGGAAGGCCAAGTGACCCGCCATCCCATCGGGACCGGCCGCGGGCCCCGCGCCGCGATCGCGTTCGCGTTTTCCGCCCTGCTCGCGATCGGCGTGTCCGGAAGCGCCGGCGCCAAGCCGCGCGACCCCGCTCCCCCGGTCAAGGCCGAACCGCGAGTGGTACCCCGGACCGGCGTTCCGCAACCGCTCCCGCTCCTGAACCGCGACGACCGTCTGCCCGAGGGATATCAGGACCTCGTGAGGCGGCTGATGGCGCGCGGCCCCGGAGACACCCTGGGCGACGGCGTGTTCGGCCTCGCCGAGGGCTCGTTCCACGCGGGGGCGTTCGACGAGGCGGGAGGGCGCTACGCCGATTTCGCGCAGCGCTTCCCGCGGAATCTCCGCGTGAACCTGGCGCTCGAGCGGCTGCTCCTCATGAAGGACGGCCGCGACTTCGGCGACGAGCCGCTCCGGATCTACGCGCGCGCCGACCTCATGCGCGCCGAAGGGCGCGCCGACTCGGCCGAGACCGCGCTCACCGCCGGGCTCGCGCGCTATCCGGGCACGAAGCTGCGCTACCACTTCCGCTACGCGCTCGCGGAGATCGCGCGGGACAAGGGCAACCATGCCGCGGCGATCGAGCAGGCGCTGGCGGTGGCCGACACGTCGGCCGGCTCGCGCCTGGCCCCCGCCGCGCTCAAGCTGGCCGGGGACGAGACGCTCGCCATGGGCGGGCCCCCCGAGCGCGCGTCGGGCTACTACCAGTCGCTCCTGGAGCGCTTCCCCGATTCGCCGCTGGCGCCCTCGGTGCGCGAGCGGCTGCTCCTGCTCCGAAAG
Source organism: Candidatus Omnitrophota bacterium (assembly GCA_035496795.1). GTDB lineage: Bacteria > Eisenbacteria > RBG-16-71-46 > SZUA-252 > SZUA-252 > DASQJL01. The sequence goes on along the minus strand of DATJEJ010000014.1, from coordinate 1,185 downwards.
AAGATGCAGCTGTGAGCGGCGCGCGCCGATGGCTCCTTCGTCTCGTCGTGGCGTCGGCCGCGCTCGGCGCCCTTCCCGGCGCGGCCGGCGCGCGACTCCTGGTGCCGATGGACGACAAGCAGGCCGACCATCTCCGCGCCTACGGGCTCACCTACTGGGCGCTGGAGCGCGGGCTCCACGGGGAGTGGCTGCTCAACTACCGCGGCGGATCGTTCCTGCTGCCCGACAACGCGACGCTCGCGACCGAGGCGGTGGTGCGCGGCGTCACGGTGGAGCCGGTGGACGAGGCGACGGTGGCGCGGATCATGGCCGAGATCGCGGACAACAACATGGAGTCGGTGAAGCTGGAGACCGCCCCCCGGATCGCCGTCTACGTGCCGCCCAGCGCGCCGCCCTGGGACGACGCGGTGCAGCTCGCCCTGGACTACGCGCAGATCCCCTACACCAAGCTCTGGGACGCCGAAGTCCTCGACGGGAAGCTCGCCCAGTACGACTGGCTGCACCTGCACCATGAGGACTTCACGGGCCAGTACGGCAAGTTCTTCGCGGCGTTCGCGACGACCGACTGGTACCGGCGGCAGGTGGCCGAGAACGAGGCGATGGCCAGGAGCCGCGGCTTCGCCAAGGTGTCGGAGCTGAAGAAGGCCGTGGCGCGCACGATCAAGGCGTACGTGGCGGCGGGAGGGTTCCTGTTCGCGATGTGCTCGGCGACCGACACCTTCGACATCGCGCTGGCCGCGAAGAACGTGGACATCGTCGGGCCGGAATACGACGGCGACGGCGCCGACCCGCGCGCCGACGCCAAGCTCGACTTCGGCGAGTGCCTCGCCTTCCAGAACTTCCAGCTGGACGAGAACCCGATGGTCTACGAGTTCTCCAACATCGACACGACGAACCGCGCCTCCCTGCGCGGCCAGCGCAACGACGCCTTCACCCTCTTCGACTTCTCGGCGAAGCAGGATCCGGTTCCGTCGATGCTGGTGCAGGACCACGTGGCCGTGGTGCCCGGGTTCATGGGACAGACCACCGGGTTCGAGAAGTCGCTGATCAAGCCCGGCATCACGGTCCTCGCCGAAACCCCCGGCGCCGACGACGTGAAGTACCTGCACGGCCATTACGGCAAGGGGACCTTCACGTTCTACGGCGGCCACGATCCCGAGGACTACCAGCACGCCGTGGGCGATC